>JACRIK010000021.1 GCA_016235865.1 Planctomycetota bacterium
AAACGCGATGCAGAAGGGATTCATAGTATAGAAAGAGTTGCCAAGGATAATGCTGGTAATGAATCCGACAAGAAAACAGTTAAGATTAAGATTGATTTAACATCTCCTAAAATCAGCGATAATGCCAGCGGCTGGTATGCCGCTGGGCCCATAAATCTGGTATTTACTGCCAAAGACGGGGGAAGCCCGCCTTCCGGTTTTGCCAATGGTTCTGATACAATGATAGTTGATACTATTAATATCCCAGACCCGGGTTTCGGAGAGGTGTCATTTAATGAATATACAAGGGGACCTGTCAACGATTTAGCCGGTAACGCCAGCAATCAAAAGACAGCCCAGGTTGGAATTGACCGGGCTCCGCCTATCGTATCATACCCCATAGTAAATGGTTCTGCGGTCATAACCATAACCGTCATACAGAAAATACCAGATGGCATATCCAAAAGCGACCCTGAAATCCAGAAGTGGTTAAACGGTTTCGGTGCCTCTGATGTTGGTGTCGGTTTGGTTGCCGGGCAACCTCCGCCTACAAATAATGCGCCATCTGTATTCCAGGTGGGAACTACCGTGGTGATTTTTACGGCTAAAGATAGAGTAGGCAATTCATCAGAGCCATTAAACGGCTGGGTTGTGGTAGAACCGGTGAGGGTTAATCTAACTTTAGGGAATGAGAAAGATGAAGAAGACCCCGGCGCCTACATCGGAGTGAATAACGACGATGATAATGAAAATGATACGGCTGATAAAGATGAAAAAACAAGACCGCTTTTTGATAATACAGGCAAGCTGGTTAATGATGACGATTTAAGCCGGTTAGGCATGTATATAAGTTACTGGAATGAAATAAAGGAGGGTAATCTTATCCTAAAAGCACAGGGTAGTGAACGTATAAAAATCTGGTCGGTTGATAAGGTTGGTAAAGATGAAAAATGGACGCAGATAATAGGCGCAGGAAGCGCCGCACAAAAAGAATGGACGCCCGGACAGGAGTTACCCAAAGAATTATGGATAGAAGGTTATAAGGGGAGCGATTTTGAGAGAGATGTAACATTGGAATTATGGTATGATGCGGTTACAAACGATAATGTGACATTAACAGTGTGCGAAATTATTGTTCATCCGGTTGAAAACGATTTTACCGCTGGTAAGGAAGGTCGGATACTGATTTCTGCTAAACAAGACAAAAAATATCATACAGCAATTAAGTCTACCAAAGATAATAAAGTGGCGCAAAGAACAGATGGCCAAGTTACTATTACTGCCCATATTCTTCCGAACAACTTAAAAGATAGAATCATATATTTTAGAGTGATTGACCCAGACCCGGATGATAAATCGCAGTATGAAAAAGACGATAAAGGTGGCGATAATGCGGATGTGACAAATAAAAAAGTCCGATTAAGCCAGAATCGCAACGAAGCAACGCTATGTAACATAAATAATAAGCAAGTACTTGCTGCCGAAACGACATTGTATATCACCAAGCAATGTTCCGGCGACAATTATCGAATTGAGGCCAGTTTCACGGATAACTTCTCTCAGATAGCCGGAAAGTCAATGGTGTTCACTGCTTGGAAGAGGGTTTATTTGGAGTACGATAAGATGTATACTAAGGGTGCCACATTAACCCAACCTTTTAGTCCGG
This sequence comes from Planctomycetota bacterium, assembly GCA_016235865.1. NCBI lineage: Bacteria > Pseudomonadati > Planctomycetota > Planctomycetota bacterium. The sequence continues at coordinate 1,646 of JACRIK010000021.1, forward strand.
ATGAAGATGAAGACGATGATAATATAAGTATTGACAATACAGATGATTTTTCAATTGGTGATATGGTTATTCTGTTTGATACTTATGGGACATCGGTTCCACGGATTATTACCGACAAGAGTAGTTTTCTCATAACCGTTGCAGATTTGGACGAGAGTTTTAGTAAATATGGCGGCGTGAAACTTGCAAACGATAACACCACCTATGAAGTATATTTTGACTATCTTGAGCAGACATATGGCAGCAATACTGATGGCAGTGACGGCGGGACTTTTGTCGAATTCGTTCAGAGCTTTGACGGTAGTGGTAACATACCCAAATACACCGAATTTCCGCCAGGTAACGAGCGAGATAATTTTTGCAGCCACTGGTTCAAAAATCAATTAGCGTTCTCAAATGTATTTCAAATAGTAGCCGCAAATAAACTTTACGTGCCGGGAACAATGGGTAGCACTGATGAAGACATTAATATTACCTGTATATATGTTGGTCGTTTTGACTATTTTCCTGAAGAGAAAAATAAGAAGGCGATTGCTGACACGGTGGTGCACGAAATAGGACATCAGTTTGGGTTAAATCAGAAAATTATTAGTCATGTAGATGGTGGGGAGTGCCTTAATCATCAGGGTGATGACCAGTGCGTTATGACCGACTCAGACACCCTTGATGAAATAGCAGAGTTTGATTATAGCAATAAAAACAAAACTCCCGAAGATGATTGTATTTCATTTATCCGCGAAGCACCAGACTTACGATAACTAAAAAAGGAGCATGATTATGAATATAACTAACAAAAAGATGTTTAAATTAATTACTATATTTTTGTTTATGGGCATGTTATTTGCTGTGCCCATTAATATTAAAAGTCAGGAAACTCCAGAGAAAACGCTGGAAGAAAAGATAAAAGATAGGGTTTTATTGGAGGTGTCATCTGTCATCGGGCAGCCATCCTCAGTATTAGAATTCACCATTAGGAATAACAGCGATCAGGTAATCTGGGCGTATAATTTGAATGAAAATAGCAACTTTACCATTATGCGAAACACTCTGGATAAAATATTGCCAAGGATTGAAAATGTCAATTATGGAAGTCGGTATATGCGTAAAGACAATTGGAACAATAATTTGATGATAAAAGCATTTCAGGCAAAGTCCTGGCGATATAATATTGCAGATGGGCTTTGGTTTCGCTCGTCCGATAATCGGAATCCTTATCGGGAATTTTCGGAAGAGGCCGGTATTTATCAACTGTATTGGAGAGTAAGTGCATATGTTGTATATGAGAAACCGGAAGACAAGAAGACGCAAAGCAGTTTTGAAAGTATGGAATATTTAGCCGGACCGATTTTACTTCTAAAAGAGCAAGGGATGGAAGGAATAGATAAGGTGCCTCATTATGAAGAGGCAATAAATGAAAAAACAACGAATTATAAAAATGTACTTCAAAAAGATGAGGTTAGTAAATCAAGCTTATTAAAGATTGTTCATATAGCAAACCAGCCGGCTACTCTATTAGAGTTTACGTTGATGAACGATACTAAAAAAGATATTAAGACGACTCAAATTCTTAGTAATTACAATAAAATTGTAATAGTTAAACCCAACGGTGATGAAACTGAATGTTTTACTTCAGTAAAAGAAAAGGATATTAAAACCCTGACTATTAAGCCAACTGAAAAGCAATCCTGGCGGATTGACTTGTTGCAAGTCGGCAAGGATTATGGCGTATCCTTTGACGAGCCCGGCACATACAAGGTCTACTGGAAACTCATCAATGACAAAGGCGAGACCAAGGAAGAAATCAATTCCGAACCGGTCCTATTCCTGAAAGAGGCGGAAAAGAAACCAGAGGACAAGCAACCGCCCAGGGATAAATAGAGTTTAAAGGAATTTCGCCAGAGGTTATTTATATGTCTTATAAAGCATTCAAGGGTAAGTGGCAGGCGTTCGGAGACAAGCCCATAATCAGCATCCTGTCCACCGGTCTGATTTGTTTTAATAAGGCTTGCTATGATACTTATGTTAAACCCACTAACTGCAAATATGTCAAACTCTATTACGAGCCGGATATGAAGAAGGTGGCATTCGCATTCCGCAATGATAGGAAAGGCGAGTTTGTGCTCCCGGTCAATCTGACCAAGACCGGGCTTATTGCCGTGGTCAATGGCAAGACCTTCTTTAACCAGTTCGGAATCAAATACCCGGAGCAGAGCCGGTCATTCCCGGTCCATCAGACCAAGCCATCAAGCGGAATCAAAGGGATTGAGATTAAACTCACTGAATACGCTACTGCGTAACCGCGCGGCTCCCCGAACGTTTTCGGGGAACGCAAGCGAATATTTCCCGGCCGGTTCTTAACCGCAGATTATACAGATAAACACAGATTATTGGTTCAATTCAACATTTTCTTTTTGGGGTATGAGGTTCCTGCCAGGGGAGTATGCCTGGCCAACCAAGGTAGTATGCCTGGCCCGACAAAGTAGTATGGGTAGCGCCACAAGGTAGTATGCTTGGCTTTACAGGGTAGTATGGGTAACCGCATAAGGTAGTATGGGTAACATTGCATGGTAGTATGCCTAACCCCACAAGGTAGTATGGGTAACATTGCAGGGTAGTATGGATAACCCCACAAGGTAGTATGAGTAGCCTTGCAGGATAGTATGGATAACCCCACAAGGTAGTATGCATAGCCTTCAAGGGTAGTATGCATGGCCTTACAGGGGGGTATGCATAACCTCAAAGGGTAGTATGCATACTCTTACAGGGGGGTATGGGTAATGGTAAGGGGGGAGGGTGGGGTCACTCCTGTTTACTACAACGGTTTAATTTATAAGGAGATATAAAAATGGGGCTTATAGAATTCAAAACCAGGCTGTTGGCGCCGTATTTTACCGAAATCCCTCCTGAAATTAGGGATAAATGGGTAAACGGGGCCAAAAAAGCGGTTTCCAAGACCTATAAAGGGCTAAAGAAGGCGGTCAAAACCCAAAAGGATTTTAAGGAAAAGATTGGCGACCCGACTATGAACACCATTGCCTCTTTTATCAACCCGGAATGGACTTCAAAACACGGCCTGACCTACAAGGACATAATGAATAAGACGAATGATAGTTTGGCCGGGGCCGGGAAACGTTATTTCAAGTCGCGCCAGACGCTTTATGAAAGCGGTAAATACGAAGAAAAACTGGAATACGGGCAAAGAGAATATGCCAGAAAATGGTGCAAATACCTCGGCCCGCTCAAGGGCTATAAAGCCGGTAATATTTTGGGGTTGTCAACTATGGCGATAATGGCGTTGACAGGCGGCAGTAAGTTGGTTGATTATCTAAGGGCTCGAAACGTTCCTCTTGAAGGTGAACCCATGGTCATCACCACCCTAGAGAAGCTTAACAAGTTCAGGCGCAGATTAGACAGCCGGATTGTTCACTGGGGCAGTGAGATAATCACCCAGGACTATAAGGAAGATGTCATTATGAGGGCTAATGAGGAGATAAATCAATTGGTCAACGAATATCGCCGTCCTGAGATTGCGCCATTTAGTCCGGCTGGCGATTCGTTCCGAAATAATCGGAACACCGCAGTGACCGCGATAGCGAACTCCGTTGCGACTTCACATATAGATTTTACAGTCATTTCAACGCCCGACTCAACCAAGCCCAACGGCATACGCAAATCATTGGCCTTGGATATCCAGGTGGCGGGTGGTTAGATATGGGATGCGCGGCCAGAAAATAATATTATTTTACCCCCAAATATTTGACTTTACAACTAAAATAGTTTATACAAATTAGTTCGTGTATTTTTGTAGAAAGGTAATATACTATGTCACGTTTAGGGAAGAAACCGGTACCGATTCCGGACGGGGTCAAGGTGTCCGTTAACGGCAATATTGTCAAGTCCGAAGGCCCCAAAGGTGTCTTGGAATATAAACTGCCGGGTAATGTCAAGGTAAAGGTTGACGAGGCCAAGAAATTACTGGCCGTGGAAACCACCTATGTGATACCTCAGGATAATATCAATCACGGCACTATCCGGAGCCATATAAATAATATGCTTATCGGCGTGCATCATGGCTACGAGGAGAAGATGGAAATTATCGGCACCGGCTACAAGGCGGTGATGGACGGCAAGAATCTGGCTATCAGCCTGGGATATTCGCATCCGGTTAAGGTGGATGTTCCGGCCGGTATAGCCGTGACCATACCCAATCCCAACCTATTGGTAATCCAGGGCGTCAATAAACAGGTGGTCGGCGCCTTTGCCGCCAAAATCAAGGCCATCAAGCCCTCTGAGCCGTATAATCTCAAGGGCATTAAATATACGGATGAGGTAATTAAGCGAAAGACCGGCAAGACCTTTGTATCGGGAACCGCATAGAGAGCAAAATAAATTATGAATATTCAAGAACAGAAGTTAGCCAGGCGCCAGCGAAGGCATAAACACATAAGGAAAAACGTAATCGGGACACCCGAACAGCCGCGTTTAAGCGTCTGCCGGAGTTTAAAGCATATCCGGGCCCAGATAATAGATGACCACAAGGGATTGACGGTCTGTGCGGTATCAACTCAGTCGCCGGATATAAAGAAGGTTATCAAAAGCGGCGGCAATATTGCCTCTGCCAAAGAAGTAGGTAAGAAATTGGCGGAACTGGCCCTGGGCAAGGGTATTAAAAAGGTGGTCTTTGACCGGGGATGTTTTCCGTATCACGGGCGTATCAAGGCCTTGGCTGAAGCCGCCAGAAAGACCGGATTGAAATTCTAAGTTAAAAGGAATGGCGCCGATGGCGCCATCTAACTCGTTCTAACGCCCATATGGGCTGACTGCGAGTAAGAAAGGTAGCTTACATTGGAAAATACTAATAGACAACAAGGTGGTCCGGGGAAAGAGAAGCCGGAAGGCGGGATAGAAGAGATTGTCATCAAAATCAGGCGTGTTTCCAAGACAGTCAAGGGCGGCAAGCGATTTAGTTTTGCGGCCTTAGTGGCCGTAGGCGACCGGCACGGTAAGGTTGGTTTCGGCAAGGGTAATGCCAATGAAGTTCCCTTTGCCGTGGAGAAAGCCGTGAAAGACGCCAAGAAGAATCTGGTGCACGTGCCGATGAAGGATACCACGTTGCCGCACCGAATCTGGGGTAAATACGGGGCCACCGAAGTGATTATCAGGCCGGCCTGCCGGGGTACCGGGATTATCGCCGGTTCGTCGGTCCGGGCCATCTTAGAGTTGGCCGGGGTTAAGGATATCCTGGCCAAGGTGATGGGTAGCACCAATCCGACCAACGTCGTCAAAGCTACCGTCAATGCGCTTTTGTCGATTAGAACATACCAGGAAAGAAAATCATTATTAAGAACCGTCCAGCCCGGGCGGGAGCATAGTGAGAATTAAAATATGAATCTTACCCAATTAAGCAAAGCAGTCAGGAGATACCATAAAAAGGCCAAGAGGCGCGGATGCGGCGACAGCTGTGGCCACGGCGGAACCTCATGCCGGGGCGGCAAGGGCCAGTCGGCCCGGAGCGGCTATAAGCGCAGAGGTTATTTTGAGGGTGGACAGATGACCCTGGTCAGAAAGACGCCTAAAAGGGGATTCCATAATACCAGATTCCAGGAAACAGTTGCCATTATTAATCTCCGGGATTTGAACAGGTTTGAGCCGGACGCGACGGTTAATCAGGCGGCACTGGTGGAAAAAGGAATACTGAAGGGCGCGTTTGATAAGATAAAGGTTTTGGCCAAAGGCGAATTGGAGAAACAAGGCCTGACTGTAGAAGTCCACTATTTCAGCGAATCCGCAAAAAAGAAGATAGAAGCAAAAGGCGGCAAAGTTATCACATGCAAAGAATAAAAGAAGTCATTACCAATATCTTCATGGTGCCGGAATTAAGGCGCCGGATTCTTTTTACCTTTGCGCTTTTGATTGTCTTCCGGCTGGGATACTTTATTACCATTCCGGGTATTGATAAGGATGTTTTAGCCCAGTGGATGAAGCAGTTATCCCAGGACGCCGGGCGGCTTTACGGGTTTGTCAGCCTGTTTTCAGGCGGTTCGGTTTCACAGCTCTCTATCTTTTCGCTGGGTATAATGCCCTATATCACGGCTTCGATTATATTCTCGCTTCTGGTAAAGGTTATTCCGCAATTAGAGGCGCTCAGCAAGGAAGGGCCTTCCGGTTATCGCAAGATAAGCCAGTATACCCGGCTGGTTACCCTGCCGATTTGTATTTTTTGGGCATTCTGGACGGTTTTGTATCTGCAATCATCCGGTGGGAATATCGGTGGTCAGGCGTTGGTGGCAAATCCTGGTTTCTGGTCATTCGGTCTGACCGCAATGCTTTCGCTGACGGCCGGCGCTTTATTCGTGATGTGGCTGGGCGAGCAGATTACGGAATTCGGAATCGGCAACGGAGCTTCCCTTATTATTATGACCGGTATTATTTCCCGTATGCCGGATGCAATCGGGAATATGGTTTATGATGTTTCGAATGGTCAAATCAGTGCGGATAAGCCCATTATGATTATCCTGATATACGTTGCGGTTATTGTGGCGGTGGTGTATATGACCCAGGCGCAGCGCCGGATTCCGGTCCAGTATTCCAAGCATATCAGGGGCCGGCAGATGTTTGGCGGGCAGCGGCACTTTCTGCCCCTGCGCATAAACCAGGCCGGCGTGATGCCGGTTATCTTTGCCTCCACCCTGATGGCTTTCCCGGATATGATTGGCCGGGTATTCAAGTCTGATTTTCTGGTGCATGTATTCAGCCGGGGCGAGGCCGGATTTATCTATAGTTTGTTGTATGTCGGACTCATATTTTTCTTTACTTATTTCTGGACCGCGTTATATTTTAGACCGGTAGAGATGGCTGAAAACCTCAAGGAATGGGGCAGTTTTGTTCCGGGCATCAGGCCCGGTTATGACACGGCCATATATCTGGAACGGATAATGAACCGGATTGCCATCGTGGGCGCGACTTTCCTTGTGGTAATAGCTCTTTTGCCTAACATGGCTTCCTATGCCTTGGGTGTTGATAAATATTTAACCTCTTTCCTGGGCGGCACCGGCATCCTGATTGTCGTGGGCGTGGGGCTGGATTTAATGCAGAAGATAGAGTCGCAATTGTTGGTCAGAGAGTACGACGGTTTCCTGAAAAAAGGCCGGATAAGGGGAAGGAGATAAAATGATAATAGTTTTCTTAGGAGCCCCGGGTTCGGGTAAGGGAACCCAGGCGTCAGTGCTGGCCCAGCATCTTAAGATACCTTTTATTTCCACCGGTGATATGCTCCGCAAGGAAGTGGGTAATTCATCCGTTCTCGGGCTTAAGGCCAAGTCATTTATGGACCAGGGCGGGTTAGTACCTGACATTGACGTAATCAGCATGATAAAAGAGCGGGTGACCCAGAGGGATTGCGTAAACGGCTTCGTGCTGGATGGTTTTCCGCGCAACAGCGTCCAGGCCAAGGCGCTGGACCGGGCCATGATGGAAATCAACAAAGAAGTCAATAAGGTAGTTTATCTGGAAATCCCGCAGGATGTGGCGATAGACCGGATTTCCGGCCGGCGCGTCTGCAAGAAATGCAAGGCCAATTACCATATGAAATACTCGCCGCCCAGGACCGCAGATAAATGCGATTCCTGCAGCAGTGACTTATACCAGCGTGATGATGACAAGCAGGAAACCGTGATAAAACGCTATCAGATTTATCTGGATCAGACCAAGGGATTGGTGGATTACTACCAGGACAGGTTGATAAGTATCAATGGCAATCTTCCGATAAATGCCATTGAACACAGTATCAGGGAAAAACTAAAAGTCCCTGTGGCTTAGATGATAAAATGTAAATCGCCTCGCGAGATAGAGTTAATCCGCCAGGCAGGTGCGATTGTCGCCGGCGCTCTTAATCTGGCCGCGGCACTCGCCAAACCGGGTATTACCACCAAATCGCTTGATGACGCGGTGGTTAAATATATCCACGAAAAAGGAGGCAAGGCGGCTTTCAAAGGATACCGGGGTTATCCGGCTAATATCTGCGTCTCGGTCAACGAGGAGGTAGTGCACGGCATCCCGGATAAACGCATCCTTAAGGCGGGCGATATTGTCAGCGTTGATATCGGTGTCGGCTACCAGGGCTATTATGCCGATGCGGCGCTGACTGTACCGCTGGCCAAAATAAGCCCCGAGGCACAGCAACTGGTTGAGGTAACCAGGGAATCGCTGCGCCGGGCTATAAATAAAATAAGAGCGGGTATAAAATTATCGGAGATATCCGCGGCTATCCAGGGCTTTGTGGAGTCCAACGGTTTTTCGGTGGTGCGCGATTTGGTCGGGCACGGCATCGGTTCGGCGCTGCACGAAGACCCGCAGATACCGAATTATGTGGATAAGACCGTCGCCAGGCTGGAAGATAATGTTATTCTTAAGGAAGGAATGGTGCTGGCAATAGAGCCGATGGTCAATCAGGGCACTTATGAAGTGGAAACCCTGGCCAACGGCTGGACCGTCGTTACCAGAGACCGCAAGCTTTCGGCTCATTTTGAGCATACGATTCTGGTAAAAGAGGATAAAGGAGAGATTCTGACGTCTATAAATTAAGTATGGCCAAAGAAGAAGCGATTAAAACGGAAGGGATAGTTTTAGAGGCGTTGCCCAATGCGATGTTCAAGGTGGAATTGAAGAACAAGCATATAATCCTGGCCCATGTGGCCGGGAAATTAAGGATGCATTTTATCAAGATTCTGGCCGGTGACAGGGTTCAGGTGGAAATCTCCCCCTATGACCTGTCCAAAGGCCGGATTGTTTACAGAGGATAATTTTATGAAAGTTCGGCCATCGGTAAAACGGATTTGCGAGAATTGCCAGATAATCAGGAGAAAAAGAGTCATCCGGGTTATTTGCTCTAACCCTCGGCATAAACAGAGACAGGGAAAATAGACGTGTTCCGCCACCCGTGGCGTCGATAGTGCCATCGGCGGAGCCTAATCCCGTTTCAGCGGGATAAGAAAGGGAAAAACTAATTTATGGCGCGTATTGCTGGAGTTGAATTGCCTCCGAATAAAAGAGTTGAAGTCGGGCTTTCCTATATTTATGGGATAGGAATGTCTAACACAAAAGAGATATTAAAAGAAACCGGTATTGACGGTAATATCAGGGTAAAAAACCTGACTGAGGACCAGATTAGCCGACTTAATGTAGCTATTGACAAGCGCTATACGGTTGAAGGCGCATTGAGGCGTCAGATTGCCCAGAATATCCAGCGGCTTAGAGATATCGGTTCTTACCGGGGTATGCGCCACCGTAAAGGCCTGCCGGCCCGCGGACAGCGCACCCGTTCCAATGCCCGGACCCGCAAGGGACCGCGTAAGACCGTAGCCGGCAAGAAGATGGCGCTGGAAAAGACATAACCTGAACTTTAAGAGAAGGATTATAAAATATGGGAACACAGAAAGCCAAGGTAATGGAGGGCGGACCGGAAGACAAACAGAAACAGGGCAAACAGGAAAAGCAGGCGGCGCCTGCCCCAAAGCCCGCTAAAAAGAAAATCAAGCGGACCGTGCCCAAAGCCGTGGCGCATATAAAATCAACCTTTAATAATACGATTATCACCGTGACGGACGAGCAGGGCAATGTCCTGTGCACGGCTTCAGGCGGGACTATCGGATTTAAGGGCTCGCGCAAGAGCACGCCCTTTGCGGCCCAGAAAGCCGCGGCCAGCATGGTTGATAAGCTCCGCAGATACGGGGTCCGGGAGCTGGAAATCCGGGTTAAAGGCCCCGGTTCCGGCCGCGAATCCGCCGTTCGGGCGCTCCAGGCCGAAGGTTTGATTATTACTTCCATTGAAGATGTAACGCCGTTGCCGCATAATGGCTGCCGGCCTCGTAAGAAGAGAAGGGTATAAGTTAAGTAAGGAGTTAAAATTTAATGGCAAAAATGACTGATGCAAAATGCAAGCTCTGCCGTCGGGAAAAGATAAAACTGTTCCTGAAAGGCAAGCGGTGCGAAACCGCCCGGTGCGCCGTGGAAAAACGGCCCCAACCGCCCGGACAGCACGGGACAAAAAGGAAACGCGGCCGCCTGACCGATTACGGCCTGCACCTCAGGGAAAAGCAGAAGATTAAACGGATGTATGGCGTCGGCGAACGGCAATTCAAAAGATACTTCCAAAAGGCCGTGGGCCAGCCCGGCAATACCGGGGAAAACCTCCTGGTCCTGCTGGAAACCCGGCTGGATAACGTGCTTTATAACGCCGGTTGGGCCACCTCGCGCACCCAGGCCAGGCAGTTTATCTACCATGGGCATATTATGGTCAATAATAAAAAGGTGTCTATTCCTTCATTTAATGTGCATGCCGGCGACGTCATCGCGCCCCACAAACACGAGTTAAGCCAGAAACTGGTGGTCACATGGAAAGACATTGCCAAGAAGGAACAGATTCCCACCTGGCTCAAGCGCAAAGACGATATTAAGCACATAGAAATTATCCAGTTGCCTAAACGGGAGGATATTTCAGTCCCGGTTAACGAACAATTAATTGTAGAATTTGCTTCAAGATAATGAAATAAGGTAGTCCCCCTAAGGACATCGGGGGGTCTAACTCACTGTAACGCCCCCGTCCTGACGGACATGGCTCTAACAGTGAGTAAGAGAGGTTTAGATATGAGAGTAAGATGGCGAGAATTTGAAATGCCCGCGCGCGCAACCCTGGACGAGAAGACCCGCACGGCCACCTACGGCCAGTTTATCGTGGAGCCGTTTGAACACGGCTTTGCCCACACCATCGGAAACGGCCTGCGCCGGATACTCCTGAGTTCCATCGAAGGCGCGGCTCCGGTCTGCGTCAAGATTAAAGGTGTGGAACACGAGTTCTCCACCATGGACGGCGTCCGGGAGGATGTGGTGGAGATTATCCTGAACCTGAAGAAACTCGTGGTTCAGATGGATTCCAGCGAGCCTAAGAAATTATACCTGGAAGTGGACCGTCTGGGCGCGGTTACGGCCGCGGATTTCAAGCCCGACCCGACCATCCAGATTATTAACACCGATTTGCATATTGCCACCCTGGTCAAGGAGCGCGATTTTGTCCTGGAGTTGACGGTTAAAAGAGGCCGCGGCTATGTCACGGCTGAAGAGCACCTGACTTCCGACGAGGAGCACGAAATCGGGATGATCATGATGGATTCGCTCTTCTCGCCGGTTACCCGGGTCAGTTATCAGGTAGAAAATACCCGGGTCGGCAAGCGCACCGACTACGAACGCCTGATTCTGGATGTATTCACCAAAGGTTCCATCAGTCCGGAAATGGGGCTGGTTGAGGCGTCAAAGATATACCGCAAGCATCTTAATCCGTTTGTCCAATACCAGGATGTGGGCCGGGAGATGCAGGTGGATGACCGCAAGGAAAAGGAAACCATCAAGAAGGAAGAGTATGTGGCTAAGCTCCATCAGAAGCTGGCCCTGCCCATCGCAGAACTTGACCTGTCCACCCGGGCTTCTAGGTGCCTGGTTAAACTTAAGGTCCAGACCATTAAGGATATTGTTGCTTATAGCGAACTGGACCTGCTCAAGACCCCGAATTTCGGCAAGACCTCGCTTAAAGAGGTCAAGAAGAAATTATCCGAGATGATGGGCCTGACCCTGGGCATGGACCTGACCGCAGTTACAGCAGAGAAAGAGTAAATATTTATGAGACACGGCAAGAAATGGCGTAAATTAGGACGTAAGGATAGCCACTATAAACTGATGGGGCGCAACCTGATGGCCGCGCTCTTCGAATACGAACGGATTACCACCACCGAAGAAAAGGCCAAGGAATTCAGGCCCCAGGCCGAGAAACTCATTACCATGGCCAAAGACCCGTCGCTGCATCACTACCGCATGTTGATTTCCCGGCTCCAGCACGAGACGGTGGTCAGCAAACTGGTCAAGGAAATAGCGCCTCGTTTCAAGGATAGGCCGGGCGGTTATACCCGCATCATTAAACTGGGCGGCTCGCGCCTGGAAAAGATGAAGCATCCCGGCCGCTTTGCAGCCACCCGGTTGGGCGACAACGCCAAACGGGTCATCTGGGAACTGGTGGTCAAGGCCGAACCGGCCAAGCCGGACAAGAAAAAGGGCGAAAAGGCAGAAAAACCAGCCAAAGCCGACAAGGCCGCAGCCAGTCCCGCTAAGAGGGAGAAAAAGCCCAAGGCTAAAAAGGTTGAAACAGCGGCTAAGTAAACAATAGCCCAGCCCATGAGTTATGGGCTGGGCTCTAAGCCCTATGCTCCCAAACTCCGACTGCATCTTCTGCAAGATAGTTGACGGCAAAATCCCATCCACCAAACTCTTTGAGGACGATTCAGCCATTGCCATTCTGGATATCAATCCTATTACCTTCGGCCATTCGCTCTATATCGCCAAAGAGCATTATGCCACATTGCTGGACGTGCCTGAAGGCAAGTTGCCGGGTATTATTAAGAATCTGCAAAAGGTGGTTTCCGCGTTGCTCAAAGCAACCGGATGCGAGGGTTTTAACATCATCCAGAATAACCAGCGTTGCGCCGGCCAGCTGGTTCCCCACCTGCATTTCCATCTTATCCCGCGCAGGCCCAACGACCCCATCCACTTCAACTGGCAGATTGGAACCTATCAGAATGAGGAATCGCAGAAACTGGCTGAGGAAATCAGGAAACAACTGGCAGAATAATCAACACTTATTTTTGCTCGATTCCCTGCAGTTTATCAGATGCCTGTTGGAATTTGGGGTCAAGCTCCAGCGCCTTTTTGTAATCCGCCTTGGCTTTGTTTGTATTCCCTTTGCCTTCGTAGGAAATGCCGCGGTAGTAATAATAAAGCGGCTCGCCCGGGACGATTTTAATCGCCAGGGTATAATCGATAATCGCCTTGTCGTGATTGCCCTTGGCCGCATAGGCCATTCCCCGGTAGTAATAGGAAAGGTGGTCTTCGGCGTTATTTTCCAGGGCCTTGGTCAGGTCGGCAATGGCTTTATCATACTCGCCCAGGGAATGATACGCCAGGCCACGATTGTAATAAGCAATTGCGTCGGCCTTGAATTCAAGAGAGGTGTTGTAATCCGCAATGGCTTTTTCGTAATCCTTTTTATAATAATAGGCCAAGCCGCGGTAATTGTAGGCTAAATAATTACTGGGGTCGTCGTCAATGAACCGGGTGTAATCCGCGATGGCATCGTCATATTTGGCGCTGGCCGCATAGGCCTGCCAGAGATACTGGTATGCCTTTAAATATTGGGGGTCCAGTTTCAGGGCGCTGTGGAAATCCTCAATGGCGCCGCTGTAGTCACCCTTGTTAAAATAGGACAGCCCACGGTTATAATACGCCTTTATTTCCTTGGGGTCAAGGTTGATAACCTTGGAATAATTGGCAATCGCCCGGTCGTCGTCGTTGCGGCTGAAATAAATAATGCCGCAATTGAGATAGGCGCCGGTATAGCGCGGGTCAAGTTCTATGGTTTTATTGAATTCCTTTAATGCCTTGTCATAATCTTTTTGGTAGTAATAAATCAAGCCGCGGTTAAAGTAAGCCAGTTTGTCCCGCGGATTGAGTTCTATGGATTTGTTATAATCAGCCAGCGCCTTGTCGTATTGGCCGTTATCATAATATGCGACTCCGCGGTCAAGATAGGCGTCGGCATATTCAGGGTTTAGTCCGATTGCCTTGTTGTAATAGGAAATGGCGTTGGCATAATCCGGAACCGCGCAATAGTCGGTGGCCAGGTTATAATAACCCACCGCGATTTTAGATTTCAGCGCCAAGGCCGCCATGTCATCAGGCGCCGGTCTGAGGATGTTATTGAGCGTCTTCCAGGCCTCATCCCATTTCTTCAGTTCTATAAACGACCGGGTGTTATTCATCCACATATTATAGTTCTCATTGCTGATATTTTTATGGGATGCCGTATTGCCCCGGGGCGGCGCTGTCTTGGCCGTTCCTTCGGGTTGTTTAGCCGCCTTGAAAAAAGCTATGTAAACCAAAAGAATCAGGATAATCCCTCCGCCGGCCGCGCCGAAGTAAAGAGGCAGTCGGCTTTTCGGCTGGACCGGGTTCATGTTTCCCGCCGGCCTCATCGTAGCATCCATTGCCACAGAACGGCGGAAATCGCGGGCATGAATAACTGTTTGCCTGTGCCGGAAGGCGTCCAAATCCTCCAGTAACTCAGTCGGGCTGGCATACCGGCGGTCCGGGTCTTTCTGGATGCATTTCATAATGACGGCTTCCAGGTCGAGCGGGATATCGGGATTATATTGGCTCGGCGCAATCGCCGTGTCATAAATATGGTGGCGAATCATGCTTACAGCCGTCCCGGCCTCAAACGGAATACGGTCGGTCGCCATCTCGTACATGACAATGCCCAGCGAATAAATATCGGAGCGGATATCAACCGCCTTTCCCATACCTTGTTCGGGTGACAGGTATTTAGGGGTTCCGATTACCGCGCCGGCCATGGTTGCCTCGTGGTCGCCTTCCATAATCTTCGCTAATCCGAAATCCATTACCTTGATTCTCGACTCCATAAGATTGATGTCCAGTGTACTCATCTGTGAGACACCGGACCTCACGGATGAGGGCATGGCCACCATAATATTGGAGGGTTTGATATCGCGGTGGACAATCCGGGCCGGTGATTCCCAGGCCGTTTTCAATGCCTGGGCAACCGATTCCCCGACATAGCCGATTTCCTTATCGCTGAATTTATGTTTGGTCTCAATTATTTTACTCAAGGGCTGGCCCTGGACTAATTCCATGGCGAAATAATAGGAACTTTGGTATTCTCCGGCTGAATAAACCTGGATGATGTGTTCATCCACCATTTTAGCCAGGCATTCTGATTCACGCCTGAATCTTTTGATAAAATCCTCGTCCTGGGTGAGTTCCGGTTTTAACAGCTTGATGGCGACCGGCCGGTTAAGGGATACCTGGCGTCCGATATAAACCTCGCCCCAGGAACCTTTCCCGATGAGTTTGGAACGGTCTAATTCAAATTCGCCTAACTTTTCAAGTGCCATAAATAGTATTGATATAATAACGGGTGGCAATTGTCAATTATTAGGAAAGTTATGGCTGAATAGTAAATCCGCAATGACTTTTAGTAAATTATTAACAACGGGATTTAGCGGATTAAACAGATTTTACCTTCCGCTAAATCCGTTTAATCCTGTTGTTGTTTTTCTTGCATTTTATAGTATGATTGTGTAATGAAGTAAAACTATGAACAAAGAATCAGAGATTCGCTTAGAGAAACTGGCCAAACTAAAGGCGCTGGGGATAAATCCCTTTGCCTATGAGTTCCGGGGCGCCACAGCGGTTAAGGCCATCACCGATAATTTCCAGGAAACCACGCCTGCCCAGCAGGGTGCTCCTGCAGGGCCGCCACAGGTTACCACCGCGGCCGGGCGGATACTCTCCATCCGGTCGCACGGCAAGGCCGCCTTTATGGACCTGCGCGACAAGACCGGCAAGGTCCAGATTTATATCAAGAAAGATAAAATCAGCCAGCGCGATTACCAGATATACGAATTGCTCGATATCGGCGACATCATCGGCGTCAAAGGCCAGCTCTTCAAGACCCGGACCGGCGAGGTGACCATCATGGCCGAGACCCTGACCTTCCTGACCAAGGCGCTATTGCCCCTGCCGGAAAAGTGGCACGGACTGCAGGACGTCAATCTCCGCTACCGCCAGCGCTATGTGGATATGATTGCCGCGCCAGAGGTCCAGCAGACCTTTATGACGCGCAGCGCCATCATCAAGGCCATCCGCGCCTATATGGACGCCCAGGGCTTTATGGAGGTGGAGACCCCGATGATGCATCCGATTCCGGGCGGCGCCGCGGCCCGGCCCTTCATCACCCATCACAATACCCTGGATATGGATTTGTATCTCAGGATTGCCCCGGAATTGTATCTCAAACGGCTCCTGGTCGGCGGATTGGAACGGGTCTATGAAATCAACCGCAACTTCCGCAACGAAGGTATGTCGGTCAAACATAACCCCGAATTCACTATGATGGAGGCATACCAGGCATACGGTGATTACAACGACATGATGGACCTGACTGAGGGCGTGATTGTCCATGCGGCCCGAAATGTTTATGACTCATTGCGTCATTCCTGCGAAAGCAGGAATCCAGACCACTCATCGGAACTGGATTCCCGTTTGCACGGGAATGACAATCAGGGTCTAAAGATACAATACGACAATCAGGAGATAGATTTGACTCCGCCTTGGAAACGGGCGCCGTATATGGAACTCTTCAAACAGTATTGCGGGGTGGATTGGCACGACCAGCCCGCGGTCATAGCCAAGGCCAAGGCGCTGAATATTCCCCTAATTGACCAATTACCCAATAACCCAATTCCCCGTTCTTTTGAACACATTGCCGGGGACCTGTTCGAGAAATTAGTCGAACCCAACCTGACCGGGCCAATCTTCATCACCGACTATCCGCTGGCCATCTGCCCGCTGACCAAGGCCAAGAGAGATAACCCAGAGTTAGCGGAAAGATTTGAACTATTTATCAGCAAGATGGAACTGGCCAACGCCTTCAGCGAACTCAATAACCCGCTGGACCAGAAGGAGCGGTTTGAATGCCAGCTCAAGAACAAGGCCGAGGGCATGGTCTCTATTGACGAGGACTATGTCAATGCCCTGATGCACGGAATGCCGCCGGCCGGTGGCTTGGGCATCGGCATCGACCGGCTGATAATGCTCCTGACCAACAGCCCGTCCATCCGGGATGTCATTCTCTTCCCGACACTCAGGAATACGTAGAAGAGAATCTGCGTCCCATTAGTCCTTTCAGCGTCCCGCATCTCTTAGAGTCAGTTTGAGTGAAACGAATTACTGACTCTTAGACCCCGCAGAATTGCGGGGCCGCCGCTCAAATAAACCATCCTAAAACCGCCAACTGCAATGTGGTAATGTCGGCGGCGATATAATAATCCACCAGCCGGTCGGAATCAATGGCCAGGATATCCGTTTTATCCATCGGAACGCCGGCCAGTACCGGCGAGCAATTAATAGTATTGGTCAGATTCACCCCGTCCCGGCGCAATACGAAGAACGATGGACCGACCGGCGATATGGCCACGATACCGAGATGGACCGCCCGGGCGCCGGCCGGCACGATGCCCGACAAATCAAGGCCGTCCACCTGCCAGGCGCCTGATATTGGAAAACCGGCTAACAGGAAATCGTATGTGGTGACCAACCTCGGAACGTATATCCCGGCCGCCGTTGGCGTAAACGACAATTTGGCCGGCGTCACCGCGCCATTCAGGATTTTATCCGTGGTTACGGCGTTGTTCTGTATCTCCGATGAGCCGACCGCATTGGCCGCAATCTTTGATGCAGTCACGGCATTAGTCCCAATCTTAGAATTGGTTACCGCGCCATCCGCAATCTTAATGGATGTCACTGCTCCGCTGGGCAACTTATCTGATGTAACCTGCCCGTTGGCAATCTTCTGGGCAATCACGGCGTTATCCGCAATCTTGGGAGTCGTAACCGAATTATCAGCCAGCGGAACGACCGAGACATCCGGGCCTAATTTGGCCTGGGTCACGGCCCCGTCCGCAATATCCTCGGTCTGGACCTGTCCGGCTCCGATATCGGCCCCGGTTATGGTCTCGTCCTTAATCTTGGCGGATGTGACGGCGTTATCCGCAATCTTTTCCTCGGTCACTGCGCCTTCAACGATGATAGGCGTGGTAACCTGTCCATCAATAAAATAGTTTCTTCTGTATGCCATAAAACACTTAATCCTTTAGATTGCTTCGCTATCGCTCGCAATGACAGTCATTGCGAGGAGTCCCAGCGGGACGACGAAGCAATCTCGTTCAAGTTATCATAACGCGTGGTCGGGGGACGCTGCAGCATCCCCACTCACGCTTTGCTGGCGCACTAAACCAGCACTATCCGTGCATGGAGTTTGATTTCCGGGTCGGAATACTCATACTCCAGGAGCGAATCGGTTGCTCCGCCACCCACTACGAACGGCTTCACCGGTGCGACCGTGGTATCCCTGAAGGAATTAGCCATGTCAACCAGCCGGGTGTTCTGCGCCGTGACTTCGCCTGCATCCATATCCGCCTTGAGGATATACATCCCCGCAGATACCAGCAGGTTGGTTATCGCAGCACGGAACTGTTTCCTCAGCCCCGGCTTGGTGAAATCGTAAGGACCTCCGCCGCCAACATTCTCCACGTGGTCTGTGAACTTATTGGCCTTGGGGTCGCCGGTCATCCAGTAACCTATCTGAGGCACCACCATACCACGCACCTTATCGCCGGTAAACCGTAACGAGCCATCGCTGACCGCAATCGCCCATCTGTCCTTGGCGTTAGTTACCTGGTCCTTGAAGAACTTGCCGAATACGCCGTCCACCGTGGCAAAAGCACGTCCGTACTTCTCCACAAATTTAGCGTATGACTCGGCCAACTTCTTATAGTGGAACCTGATGACATTTGCCCCGCTCTTGCCTGCATCAGACACGAATGCCGGGTCAATCATCTTCCTCCACTTCTGATTAGATACCTCAGCCAGTATGGACTGGAACCTACCCTCATCGGATAGGACTTCCAGCATCCGGTCATGCATGCGCTCGGTGTTGTTGAGCATTCCCTCAACCCACCGGTCAGGCATATCGCCCGCTGGTCCCAAACTAACCGGGATGGTTATTAACACATCCAATTTAATTTCGTTTGGCATTGTAATCACCCCCTTATGTTGCCTGTTACTGGCTGTTAGCCCGTCCGGGCGTTATCAGCCAGTTATCCCGATGAGCGTTAGCGACATCGGGACAAAGTTACGATTGGTCATTCCACTGCGCGCTTAGCGGAATTACCGAGTTGATTATTCGTGTTTATCTGCTTGCACTGAGCGAAGCGAATGTGTGTCCAAGAATTGATAGATTTGATTGATAGGAACTATACCGGCCATGGTAGTAACGAGTTGTCCTTGATATGTCTTAACCCATACTGCTATTCCGATTACTTCATAGGTTCGGGCATCGTAAACCGGGCCGCCTGAATTACCCGGTAATATTGGGCTTGACACTTCCCAGGAATCAGTATTGACAGCGGATATAATCCCCTGTGATGGCCGAGGTTTAAGCCCCAGAGAGCACCCCACGGTGTAAATCGGGGTGAAGAGGTAGGCAATGTAACTCTCCGGGGCAAGGCGTGCGGAATATACAACAATGTCATTGCGAGCGTCAGCGAAGCAATCTCTATTAATTCGTAATAACGCTAAATCATTATCAGTGTCAGTTATAACTACCGTTGCTGTGATATTAGTGAAATCATACAGTTCTACATCAACGACACTCTGGTCTTCTACCACATGCGCCGCCGTTAAGATATAGGTTTGGGTATGACTAATGACTACGCCAGACCCGGTCGAGAACCCGGCTGTTATTCTTACGGTCGGGTAGAGCATCTTCTCATATTCCTCTTGATATGGATTTCTTGGCTCTTTACTCGGCGCCTTGACTATTACTATCTCTTTTGCGTCCTGCGTTATGCGTTGGGCATCCTGAGTTAAGACCCAAGACACAAGACCCACGACGCACAGCGCACACCCCAAAACTAATCCTAATATCCTTTTCATATTATCCCCCTAATCTCCCAATTACCTAATTTCCTAACCTACCTCGCCTCTCATCCGTGCATCCCAGTAATCCTCCATCTCCCGGCGGAATGACGGAGACCAAACATCCGGGTTAAACCCGGCCTGTTCGCCTTCCCGGCGCTCGGACCAACCCAGGAGCCGTTCCGCGCCCATCCGGGCCGCCGGCAGGTTTGACGGCTTACGCCTGGGAAAATGCTCCGCATAATGGCTCCGGCAATAGCCCATCAGCCGGGCTGCCAGCGCCGTCAGGCTCTTGCCCCCGGCCACCTGGCTCTTACATTTATATTCCTTGCACCTCATAATCATGTCTCCTCTTAGGGACTGTTAGCGACCAAGGAGCGTTACAGTCCCTTAGACCCCCGCTTACAGCGAGGGCTTCTTAGTCATTCGCTCTTCACACTCTTCTCTCTTCCCTCCATAAGGTTAATACGCAAAGTGCCCGAATGTTACAGTGGAAAATGAGATTTCTGAGCAGATTCTTACAACTCCTCTTGACAAAAAGGGTTATAATGCTATAATTTTAGCATAAAATATAGGCCCGATGTTCACCCAGCCCATAATCTATGGGCTGGGTTCATCGGGATAACTCGCCCGTACGGGCGAGTAAGAAGATACCGATATGCCTGATGACCGCGCCCCGTTAGAGGCGGCCTGACTTGATAGATTAAGACAGTTTAAAACCTATGACAAACTCCAATGATAACGCCTCTAACGGGGTAAAAACCGACGAATCCCTGGCCATGGCCTACCAGAACGGCGATAACTCAGCGGTAGCCATCCTTATCCACCGGTATGAAAAGCCGCTCTGGAGATTCGCCTTAAGGTCCAGCCAATATAAGGACCGGCAGTTCATTGATGACATTCTCCAGGTTGTCTTCATACTCATCTTCAAATTGCTGAAAGACCGCCGGTTCAGGCCGGAATATGACGGCTCATTCAGAACCTGGGCATTTAATATCTGTAAAAAGATAACGCTCCACGAGAACCAGAGCCGGAAACATCTGGAAAAACCGATTAGCGCCCAGTATCAGGACGAAATCTCCGCGGACATCACGGCCCGCCGGTTTGCCGACTCGCTGGACACCCTGCGCGCCGAGCGGAGGATGGAGAAACTCAAGGCCGCGCTGGACCGGCTCAAGCCCGAAGAGCGCAAACTCATTGACCTGCGTAACCAGGAGCCGCCGGTCCCGTTTGACAAAATTAAGGATATGCCGGAGTTTCCGGGAAGTAATGCTGGACAACTCCGGACTGAACATTGTAGGTTATTGGACAGATTAAGGGAGTATATAGAAGGGATGACGATTCAGATTGTGCATCCCGGAACAGAGAGACCTGAAAGGACAGAGTGTCTTTTAGGTAATCTGAGCGGCGCGTAATAAGCCGACCCCGACAAATACTGTCGGGATAAGAACCAGTAAAGGGCATCCCTTCGGGATTTCTAACTGGTTCTAAGAGGAGTATTTATATGGCAAACGAAAAGACCGGGCAGAAACTGAATCCAGAATGCAAGGACTATCGGCTGGACATCGTTGACCTGGCCACCGGCGAAAACGCCTCGTTAGACCCGGCCCGGGTCAAAAAGGTCCTCAAGCACCTGGCCGGATGCTCCGCCTGCCGCGAGGCATTCCTGGGCTACGAGGAAATCTACGCCGCGGCCGCGACCGAGAAACACACCAAGACGCCTGAATTCCGCCAGAAGATGGACGACCTGATTAGCCGCATCAAGAGCGGCGATGATGCGAGCAAGCCCAAATCCGAGACCGTCAGCCGGATTATCCGCGATGCGGATACGGTCTATCAAATCCTGGAAAAGGACGGGACCCAGGTCATCCTGCCTGATTTAGCCAGCAGGTCCAAACTGCCGGCGGACAAATTCCATCAGGCCCTGGGTTACCTGGTCTGTATGGAGCGCATCAACCTCAACGACCACGGGACAAATACCTTTGTGGAGATGAGGTAAGTGAAAACCCTGTATTTTCAATAAATGAAAATACATTTCACTTTTTACTTGACAAATACGATATAATGTATATATTTACATTAGAAATAATTAAATCCGAACGCCAGTAGGCTGGCAAAACGGGCTCTTTATCCCTTAACTGGGGTAAAGAGCCCAATCCATTTATAGGGAGGTTTATATGAAAAAGGTAGCGATTCTGATTGACGGCGGGTTTCTATCCAAAATATTTCATGTTAAAACCAAGAAAAATATCACAGCAGATGATGTTATAAAGATAGCAAATAAATCACTATCAATGTTTTGCTTATCAAGCCCCGCTATTGGTCAAATTGATAGAGATGAAGCAGAACTATTCAGGATTTACTATTACGACGCCCCTCCTTTCGGGTATAAACTGATTAACCCGATAAATAGCCATGAGAACGATTATTCTAAAAACCCATTATTTACGGCGATAAGCAATTTCCAGAGAACATTGGCTGAAAAGGATTTCGTTGCCTTAAGATTAGGCAAGCTATCCTGTCATGACTGGAAACTCTCTAAGGGTGCTATTGATAAGATTAAAGCCGGAAAGCAATTAACCGCATTTGACATTGTCCCTGATTTCAAGCAGAAAGCCGTGGATATGAGAGTCGGCCTTGATATTGCCTGGCTTGCCACAAGAAACATTGTAGATACGGTTATTCTGATTGCCGCTGATAACGACTTTATACCGGCGATGAAGTTCGCCAGGAAAGAAGGCATCCACGTTGCCATAGCAAAGATTGAACAATTAAATAGCGAGATGCGCCAGCACTCGGACCGGGTAATTGAGGTTGATATAAGCCAACCATAAATATCGCCTGACCGAGGCCGAACGCAAGAGCTTCCAGCAGGAAAGCAAGAGGGTGTAGTGAAATGGATATAGATATTACACAATCATTAAAGGATACCGAAAATTCTCTTCGTGATTTTATCGCGCTTATGCTGCAACAAAAACTCGGAGAGAGTTGGGTTGAGAAATGCGGCGTTACGCCGGAACGAATAACAAAATGGAACGAGAAGAAATCTATAGAAGAAAAGCGCCAGAAAACGGGAACTGTTGAAGAACGGCTTATTTATTATGCTGATTTCTACGACTTGAAAACTATCCTTGAAAAGAATTGGGCTGATGTCTTCGCCCAAGTATTTAGTGAATGGAAAACAATGAAAGTGTGGCTTGAGGAATTAGAAAAGTTGCGCGACCCTGATGCACATAGAAGAGAATTGCTACCACATCAAAAACACTTGGCAATGGGAATAGCAGGAGAAATCAGGAGTCTTTTAATCCGTTATCGAAGCAAAAATGAAACAGGCGAGGACTATTTCCCGAGAATTGAAAGTGTAAGAGATAGTATTGGTAATATATGGGCTCCCAAAGAATATCCCGATACTATCTGTTTTACGAAAACAATATTAAGACCCAATGATATAATCGATTTCATAGTTACGGCTTCCGATCCAAAAGGAGAGGCGTTAAAATATGGCATAAGTACTGACACGAGCAAGTCGCTTACATGGCAAAAAGAAAATACTTTTTCAATCAAGATATTAAAGGAAGACATTAGGCATAGTTTTCACATAACTTTGTTTATATGTAGTTGCCGCGATTACCATGCCCAGGGAAAGTGGGATGATTTTGTTCATTTTGTATATCAAATCCTACCTAATAAATAAGACCGAAAGGAGAATGTTTAGTTGGTATGAATTTAGGCTAACAGGGCATGCAGTTCAAGGTTCAATTCCTTGGGCGGGATTAGATGCAGGCCACTTCTTAGTAACCGTATTTCTGGTGTGGTTCGCTAATTTTAATTTGTTAGTTAATTTTAGTTTAATAAAGGAGGTGGTGACTATGAAGATAAAGCTAGCATTGAATTTTAACGTTTGCGCTAATCTTGCGATGGTTTCCCTGCTTGCCTAAATTCATATAAAATAAAGATTAAATCCATGAATAAAACTAAATACCCAAAGGGGTCTATTAATAAGAAAGATATCTTAGATGCAATCGACAAATCAGGATATTTAATGGAGCAAAGAGTTGCCAAAAAATTGGACGATATGGGATGGAGAATTTCCCAGAGTTTTAAGTTTGAAGACCAGGACACGAAAGAATCAAGGGAGATTGATATACTTGCGCACCATAGGTTGGAAAGCGAAGAAATCGATAATTTAATTACTACCCTTGACGTTATTATAGAGTGTAAAGGATATAATTCCCCTCTGATTGTTTTCCCTCGGCAATCAACAATCCCTATTACGCCGAGTTGTCATCTTGTTTTTTCTGGAAGCCTTGACCAATTTTTCCAGAACAAACCGCCACTACCCATTAGTAATTGGTTTTATGAAATTAAGCCAGTTTTCCTGCCATATCTTTCGCATAATATAAAAATAGGATATCAAGCATGCACTATTAAAGAATCCAAACAAAATAGCGATAGTAAATTTCATGCTGACAATTCTGACTTCTATGATGCCATCGAACCATTAATAAAAACGCTGCATTTTATGAGAATGCAAGAGATTCATGTTAGGCCACCCTACGTAACGCTTAGACATCTTGTATTAATATGGCGTAAAGAACTTTACTTATATAACTATGAAAAGAAAGATATTGAACCAATTGACAGCATTCCTTTTTATTATTCCAATTTATCTGAAAAAGTGAAAGGTGATTTTTTTATAGATATTATACGCGAGGATAAATTAGAATCACCGCTTAATAATATAAAAAATAATGTCTTCCCACTTTTCCTGGAATGCATAGAAGATTTTCTATCTAAACATTTGAATAAACCAATATGACCACCTTAAAAGACGTTTTACAGCACTTAATGCCTTGTTACAAGAGCATAGATATTGGAACACTGGCAATTAATGATGGGGATAATAATTTTATCAACATTGCTACCAAGATAACTTTCTCGATGAACGGGTCTATAGTAGATAAAACACCAAGCCAAAAAGAACATGGAGCGTTCAGGTTAATCAAATGCCAACTGCCTATTGGAGAATATCAGCGTATTAAGACAGAACTTGCTACTAAGGGAAAGCTAATGATTTGTAGCACGGAGGTTGATTTCTTATGGAATTTGGATATTGAAAACAGTCCTAATGATAGCTTTCACACATCCATTGGTTATGGTTCTATTTGGCCTGTTTTCATGAGTCATCCTAACACGTATATAGGAAGACCGGATAATCCCCGAATATCAGACCCAATAAGAAACATCTTTGCAACACTTGATATAAACCAAGAATACAAGAAAGTGCTACCTGATTTTGGCTACGGATATATTAAACATCTAATCCAGAGTGAGCTAGAAATTAGATTTGAAGGGTCGCCTCAGATTGATATAGTTGTGCCTATTTATGCCAAGATAACTGATACGAAAATAACTCAGGAACGAAAACTTAATATTACTATTAATTATCATAAAGATGTTAGTCCGTTATTTCTCTTAGGATGGTATGCAAACGATACCCGCGGCATAAATTCTGGTAATTTAAGTGAAAAAATCGACAAATCAGAATCCGAAAAACTTATTTTAGAAAAGACCATAACCAAAACAATTTCGTCTGAAGACCAAAAAGAACGCAATTTGTACTTGGAGTTAAGGTATGCTGAATTTACGAATCCTATTTATGAAGAATATCATTCGGTACAGGAACTGCTGTTAGCGAGTAAGGTTTATCCTTCACCTCTATATACCGCGCTTTCTTTATTTATGCCTGATGATGAGCTTTTAAAAGTTATAGAAAAGCCAGAGGCGTCAAAATTATATAAGGACAACGGTAAGAAAAAGGAATTTGAACGGTGGGGAGCATCTGACGTATTTGAGGAGAGCGTTTGTAAATTGTTAAATGCCGGGGGAATGTCGACAATATGGTTGAATAAATATGAGTATTTTATAGAAAAGAACCGCGAAGGGCAACCATTAGGCTCTGTAGATTTATTATCCTATGATGCCAAAAACAGGATACTTTGTGTTATAAGTTGTAAACTGGCTACACCAGAAAAAAACTACATAGATAAAATCGATGAGGCTTCTCAACTAATAAAGGCACGCATAGATAATGAAATATGTGATGTAAGACCTATTCTTGTAGTTAACAAAAAGCCGGTTGAAGCTGAGGCTGTAGCAGAAAAAGCTGACGTCATAGTTGTTAATTCAGATGGCTTAAAAGAACTATTCAAGTTAGTTAAAACAAGACAAATTACTGTAAAGGATTTTATTAAGGAAGAGAGTTCTGCTCTAAAAGCATCAAGACAGCTTAGTCGGTCATGGAAATATCATGAGTTAAAATAGCATTAAAACGATCCATTTCAGACCCAAAAACCCCCATTTTCGGCTATTTCCGTGGTCCTCCCTGACGGGACTTCCGTCTAAAAATCACGTTATTGTAGGGCGCAACCCCTTACAAATCAATCCCTTACGCAGGCAGGGGGGTGTAGCCCCCCCTGGGGTAAGATGACCCCCACCCCGGGTGTAGATGACCCCCACCCAGGGTGAAGATGACCTATACCCAGGGTGAAGATGACCCCCACCCGGCGTGAAGATGACCCATACCCGGCGTGAAGATGACCCCCACCCAGGGTGAAGATGACCCATACCCAGGGTGAAGATGACCCCCACCCAGGGTGAAGACGACCCATACCCAGGATGTAGATGACCCATACCCAGGATGAAGATGACCTATACCCAGGGTGAAGATGACCCCCATCCAGGGTGAAGATGACCCCCATCCAGGGTGAAGATGACCCCCACCCAGGGTGAAGATGACCCATACCCAGGGTGAAGATGACCCATACCCAGGGGTAAGATGACCCCCATCCAGGGTGAAGATGACCCATACCCAGAGTGAAGATGACCCATACTCAGGGTGAAGATGACCTACCCCCCGGCGAAAAAGATTACCCCTTAACCGGTCTAAAGAATAGGGGAGGGGTGTTGAAAAAATGCTGGGGTTATTGGAGCAGTTGCTTCACTACCTCCCGGTCGTCAAAAGGTTTGACCGTATCTCTAAAAATCTGATAGGTTTCGTGGCCCTTGCCGGCTATCAGAACCAAGTCACCCTGGCGCGCCAGAGATAGCGCTTTTTTGATGGCTTCATACCGGTCCGGTTCTACATAATAGCCCCTCACCCGTTCCTTTCCCCTCACCCCAACCCTCTCCCCAGAGGGGAGAGGGAAGGGTGAGGGGGGAGAGGATAGGTGAGGGGAGCGGATGCCTTTCCTGATGTCCTTGATTATCTTCAGCGGGTCTTCGGAACGCGGATTGTCAGAGGTGATGACAAACAGGTCCGAGAGTTTGCTGACGACCTTACCCATCAGAGGCCGCTTGCCTCTGTCCCGGTCTCCGCCGCAGCCAAAGACCGTGATGATTCTGCCCTTGACCAGCGGTTTTAACGAGCCCAGGACGTTCTTGAGCGCATCCTCGGTATGCCCGAAATCCACCATCACGGTGAATCCGGCATTATTCGGGATGGTCTCCAGTCGGCCCCGCATCATTCTGAATTGTTCCACGCCTTCCCTGATGGTATCCACCGGCACACCCAGGGACACGGCCGTGGCCGCGGCGGCCAGGATGTTATAGACATTGTGCCGGCCGATGAGCGGGCTCTGAACGGTCGTCTCGCCTATCGGGGTTTTGAGCAGGATGGTATTGCCATAGAGCGAGGAGGAGAGGATTTGGGCCTGGATTAGAATCCCACGGAATCTGGGGACACAATTCTTATATTGTGTCCCCAGATTACCGCAGTGATACCACACTACCTGGGCCGGGGTTATTTTAGCATAGTATTTGCTGACCGGGTCATCGGCATTGAGTATAGCAATGCTTTCGGCTGACAGGTTCTTAAACAGTATTGCCTTGGCCTGCTTGTATTGATTTGGGGTTTTATGGAAATCCAGATGGTCACGGGTTAGGTTGGTGAAGATAGCCCGATGGAAGTCAATGCCCAGCACCCGTTTCTGGACCAGCGAGTGCGATGAGACCTCCATCACTGAATATTTAGTTCCGTCCTTTAACATCTGGGCGAAATAGTTCTGCAGGTCGTAGGACTGGGGCGTGGTTACCGGGGCCGGGATATGCCGCTCACCGATGAGGTATTCAATCGTGCCGATTAAGCCCGCCCCCACACCAAAATCTTTGGTGTGGGGGTGAATCTTGTCTAATATGCTCTTTATCAAATATGCCGTGGTGGTCTTGCCGTTGGTGCCGGTGATGCCGATGACCTTTAGTTTCCGGGATGGATAATGGAAGAAGTGATTACTGGCCAGGGCCAGTGCCGCGCGCGGGTCAGATACCCGGATATAGGGCACCATGGTAAAGAGATTGAGTTTCTGGTTGGAGATGACGGCCACGGCCCCGCGCTGGAGCGCCTCGGGGATAAAATACGCGCCATCGGTCTTGGCGCCCGGAATAGCCACGAACAGGTCGCCCGGCTTGACCTGTTTGCTGTTGTAGCTGACGCCCGTGATGTCCAGGTTCCGGAAATTGTATAGCTTGGTCCCTTTGAGCCCAAGCAGGATAGGTTTTAATTCAGAGAGTTCCATAATAAGCTTAGAGCATAGGGCTTAGAGCTTAGATATTTCTTCTATGCTATACGCTCCTTGCTCTATGCTTGGTTACCTGGTGTTCGCTACTCTTGTAGGAGTTTTCAGGTATTTCAGGGTTTCATCTATAATCACGCCGGCGGTCGGCGCGGCCACCGTGCTGGCATAATACTGGCCCTTGGGCTCGTCCACCAAAACCAGAACCGCTATGTCAGGGTGTTCTACCGGAGCGAAGGCCACGAATAAACTCCGGTATTTCTGGGTGGAGTATCTGCCGTTAGCGTCTAATTTGCGGGCGGTGCCGGTCTTGCCGGCTACCGCGTATGTCTTCAGGTTAGCCGCGGTACCGGTGCCGCTCAGGACTACGCCCCTTAATATCGTGGATACCTGCTTGCTTAATTCCGGCGAGATTATCTGATTGGTTAGTGGCTGAATCTCATTCTTATAGACGGTTTTGTTGTCGCGGTCTATGACCTCCTTGAGTAGTTTGGGCTGGACCAGATAGCCGTTGTTGGCAAATGCCGAATAGGCCCGGATTAACTGGAACGAATTAACGCTGACCTCATAGCCCATAGCCACCGAGCCGGTGGTGTAATTGCTCCATTTGTTCAGGGAGGTGATTAAGCCCGGATGCTCGCCCGGGATGTCCAGCCCGCTTCTGGTGCCGGCGAATCCGAAGCGTTTTATCATCCCGTAGAGCGACTCCTTGGGGGTCTGGGAGCCGATTTTGGTCATACCCACGTTGCTGGATTGCATCACCACCTCAGGCAGGGTCAGCCAGCCGTAGGGTTTGTGGTCGGTAATCGTCCGCTTGCCCATCTTGTATTTGCCGTTCTCGCAGAAGAATTTGTCTTTGGTGGTGCAGACGCCCCGTTCCAGCGCGGCCGCAATCACGAATGGTTTGAAGGTCGAGCCGGGCTCGTAGGCGTCGGTGAAGATATTGCAGTGCCGGACCTTTTCAGAATATTTCTGGTATTCGGCCGGGTCAAAGGCCGGGAGTTGGGCCAGGGCCAGAATCTCGCCGGTGGCCGGATTCATGACCAGCGCCTCGGCCCGGTTGGGCTGGTATTTCTTGCAGAGCTCGCGCAGGTTCTTTTCCGCGATGTGCTGGATATTTATGTCAATGGTCAGATAGACGTTCTGGCCGGGCTGGGCCGGTTTTTTAGGCAGGTCGGAGACGAACAGGCGCCGGCGGCCGTCCCGGTTCAGGAATTCATAACCGGCTTCGCCTTTGAGATAATTATCCGCATAGAGTTCCATCCCGTCCAATGCCTGAGAATCCATGCCCCGGTAACCGATGAGATGGCAGGCCAGCGTGCCTTCGGGATAGAATCGTTTATATTCCTTTTTGGTGCCGATGCCTTTGATGTTGAGAGCGATAACCTTTTTAGAGGTTTCGTCGTCTATCTTGCGTTTGACCCAGAGAAAGAGTTTGTCGTCCGCCACGGCCTTGGAGATTTTGGCGGCCAGTTCTGCCGGCTTTAGGCCCAGGAGCGAGGCGAGTTGCTTGATTTCGGTGGGGTGGTTGTCCAGGTCTTTGGGCACCAGATAGACCGAGTCCACCAGCCGGGACAGGGCCAGGATTTTTCCGTTCCGGTCCAGAATCATCCCGTTTTCCGGTGTCGTGTCCACCTTGAGATATGCCTGGGATACCTGGATGGCCCGGTATTTGCTGTGCTGGTAAATCTGGATATAGCCCAGCCGGATAGCCAGGACGGCAAAGACGACAGCCAGGCCGGCGAAGAAGATATTGGCGCGTTTGAGATGAGGCAACATAATTAAGTAAGTACACAGTATAGGATTTAGTGAAACACCCTACATAATTGTCATTCCCGTCCCGCTAAGGCGGGATGAACTCCGGCGGCGATTCCTGCTGGAGTTTATCCCTGCGAAAGCAGGGGCAGGAATGACATAACGGCGTTCCTTAGCGTGGCTTCAAAGCTACGCCGTGCCCGTTTTGGTTATTTATCTGATTTTGATTCAATAAGTCAGGGGAAACCATTTTGGTTTTAGACGGTGCCTCTGATGCCAGAAGTTGTTGGGGTGATTTGATGGAGGTCAATTTGAGGGTCAGGGCTTTCTGCTCACTGATGGCCGCCTCCTTAGCCTTGGTCGTGGCTGAGATATGGTAGCCGTAACGGATGGTCTGAATCTGCTGCCAGGCTGTGATGAGGCCCAGGAAGGTAATAAGCCCGATGATAATAAATAATCTGTTTATATGCATAGTAGAACCTTTCTTTTGCCACTAAGACACCAAGACACGAAGAATAATGTCACCCTGAACTTGATTCGGGGTCTATAGAGATGCTGAAACGAGTTCAGCATGACATCTTGTATTCCTTTGCGCCTTAGTGTCTTTGTGGCGATTATTTCTTAACCGCCACCCTAAATTTAGCGCTTCGGGAGCGCGGGTTTTCTTTAGCCTCTTCGGAGGTGGGGATAATTGGTTTCTTGGTAACTATCTCCAGCACCTCTTGTTTCTTATATTCCCTGAAAGAGTTCTTGACCAGCCGGTCTTCCAGCGAGTGGAACGAGATTATTCCGACCCGGCCGCCCGGCTTGAGCCATTGGGGGAATCCGGCTAAGAACCTTTCCAGATTGTCCAGTTCCTTGTTCACCTCTATCCTGAGCGCCTGAAAGACCCGGGTGGCCGGATGGATTCGTTGCCAGCCCGAGGGCGCGGCCTTTTTTATTATCTCCACCAGCTGTCCGGTGGTGGTTATCTGCTCCTTGGCCCTGTATCTTACGATTCTCTGGGCAATCCGCTTGGCAAACCGTTCCTCGCCGTAGGACCTGAATATCCTGATGAGTTCATCTTCAGGGTAGTCATTGACTACGGTTGAGGCGCTAAATGGATTATCCGGAGACATCCGCATATCAAGCGGGGCATCTGTCATAAAACTAAAGCCCCGGGCCGGCGTATCCAGTTGATATGAGGAAATCCCCAGGTCGAGCAGGATAACGTCTACGCCTTTTAATCCCAATTTCCCGATAATATCGCCGATATTAGCAAAGTTGTCACAGAACAGGTCCAGCGAGCCGATGTGCTCACCGGTCAGTAATCTCTTTTGCGCCATGGCCAGGGACTGGCAGTCCAGGTCAATGCCGATTAATCTGCCGCGCGGGAGAATCCTGGCCAGGAATAACTCCGAATGGCCCCCTAATCCGATGGTGCCATCAATGACTATCTCGCCGGGTTTGGGCGCAAGATACTGAACGACCTCCTTGAGTAAAACTGGTTGATGCACGGTTATTTAAAATAGGGCAGCGGCCCGGGCCAGGAGCGGATACTGCTTCTTGACTTTTTCATGCTGCAGCATCCGGACCAGGGCATAGATGTCTTCGCTCAGGTCAATCTCTTTCATCTCCGGATGGGCGGCGTGCAGTTTTTCCAGTTGATTGAACATAGTATAAATATCGTTTTCTATCTCTCTGACGCGCGATTCAACCACGGCTACAGGCATGTCTTTGAATTCGTCGAGGAATTTCTGGACCCGGTCAAATGATTTACCGTTATCCATAGGCGGGCTCCTTTCTAATTAAAGTAACAAGCGGATGTGGTCGCTCAGGTCCACATCCTTTAGTTTCGGGAATTTTGAGCGCAGGCGCTCTAATTTATCAACCAGCAGAGTGACATCTGCTTTTATTCCCTGGGGCGGGGTGATGGTCATGTCCTGGTTGGTGTCCAGAAATGCTTTAACCCGGTCGTAAGCTTCGACGTTATTCATATTTGGCTCTCTCTACGTGTTTATTACGGTTTATAAATATATTTTTCCAATTGGGGGATTTGGTTGTTAAGCCAGGGGGAAACCGTGTTCCATTTGGCCAGGTCCCAGATTTCTATATGGTCGCCGCCGCCGATAATCATGATGTCCCGTTTCAGCTCAGCCGCGCTAATCAGGCGGGTGGGCACCAGGATGCGCCATTGCGGGTCAACCTTACATAACTCCGTGTCCGAGGTAACCTTGCGCAGGTACCAGGCGGCTTCCTGGCTTTTCTTGGCATTTTCCTTGAGCCATTCAAAGTGTTTTTCCCAGACCTCAGGCGGATAGATTTCCAGGAATTGGGAAACCATGTTCTGATATTCCACCTTTTTCAGGGTGGCAAAGAGGTGGTAATCTTCTGATGCGGGCTTGTCAGATTCGCTTCGCTCACTGTAAACTGATAACGAGAGGCGGAACTTGGCCGGAATCACCAGCCGCTTCTTGTTATCCAGTGTATAATTAAATTGGCCAACGAACATATGACTACTATCCCCAATAGCCCTCTCTCGCTGGGTCCTAAGTTAGGCATAACCCATATGGGATGCTCTCCCACTTTATGGGATTATGTCCTACCTTATTACACTATATTATCGGACTGTCAAGAAATAATCTTTATTTATTAATATTTATTATATTTTATCATAGTTTAGGGCTTGGGATGACTATACATTTCTTAGGTCTTTGTATATCAGGAAGCACAATATATGGTATGTGCTGAGCCTGGGCCGGAATAGGGCTGAGGGGAAAATAATATAAATATAAAAATTATTTTGAGATAGGTGATAAATCGCAATATTATGCCGGAATGGGATTTTATGCCACCTTAAGATTTAGAGATGACAAATATCTTTTTGCCGGTAATATCGTGATCTCTATGCGTATAGATTATAGATGTGATTACTTGACCCCGTTAGAAGTACTTGTTTTAGTTATACGGGTAAAACTCGTGGCCATATTTTTTGCCTTAAGAGAGATGTTGTTTTAAGAAGACGGTGACCCGGAAATCATTTGGGGTCACCTACTTCTAACGGGGTTGATAAATACTTACGATACAGTATGAAATAATTTTGAGGAATAATGCATGCTTAATAGATTCATAATAATTATTGCCATTTTATTTATTATCCTGACTGGAATAATTATTTACACGGTTTATTACCCGCCGGCCGGGGCGCAAAAGGTTGATTTGGGCAAGACCGTGCCTCTGGAACATCATAAAGACACACCTTCGGATTCCTTGAGGGTGGCTATCGGCGGGATTGTTTCACCCAGGGAGACCGCGGTTTATTACAACGACCTGCTGGCTTGTATCTCCGAGAAGATAGACAAGCCGATTGTTATTGTCCAGCGAAGCAGTTATGTGGAGATTAACGACCTCTTGAAGAACGGGCAGGTTGATTGCGCCTTTGTTTGCAGCGGGCCGTATGTGGCGGCCCACGACGAATTCGGCGCGGAACTTTTGGTTGTTCCTGTAGTCAATGGAACGACCTTTTATTGTTCCTATATCATCGTGCATAAAGACAGTCCGTTTCAAAGCATTAATGACCTGAGGGGTAAGAATTTTGCCATCAGCCAGGTGCTTTCTTCCACCGGACGGATTTATCCTGCTTACCTGGTTACCCGGAGGGATTCCACGATTGATGTTTTCTTTTCCAAGACCACCACCATACCCGGGCATGACAATATCATAAAGGCCGTGGCCGAGAAATGGATAGATGGCGGCGCGGTAAACAGCTTCGTCTGGGACTATATGGCGGAGACCCAGCCGAAATATACATCACAGACCAGGATTATCCACAAATCGCCACAGTGGGGCAACCCGCCTTTTATCGTCCGGAAAGACCTGGACGTAGGGTTGAAGAAGAAGTTGCAGGAAGTTCTTCTGAATATGCATACCCATCCTTCCGGCGGTAGTATTCTTAAAGAGAAACTTTTGATTGATAAATTCGTTGAAGGTGATGATAAGTGGTACAATCCTATCCGTGATATGCTAAAAGGGCATGCTAAATGAACAAGAATAGTTTACAAGCCAAATTTATATTTAGTGTTGCCTTTTTGATTATCCTGTTAGGACTGGCGGTATTGCTTGTGATTACCGTAATTTACCGGCAGGAACTTTCTGCGGAATTGCGGCATAAGGGATTTTCCACGGGACGGCTTCTGTCGCTGAACCTGATTGACCCGATTATGACCAATAATATCGTTAATCTGCACCAGATTATCCAGGATGTGAAAGAGGCGGACAAGGATGTGGCCTATATTTTTGTGGTTAATCCCGGCGGTAGCGAAGTCCTGGCGCATACCTTTGACAAGGGATTCCCGATGGACTTATTGAAATCCGGTTTTCTTACGCCCCAGCAGGACTCGAGCATAAAAATACTTGATACTAAGGAAGGTGTTATTCACGATATTGCCACGCCGATTTTAGGCGGAACAATCGGAACAGTTCATATCGGCGTTTCCGAGTCGTCAATCAGGTCCGTTCTTAACAAGAGCACTCTGACCCTGTCTCTTATCACATTGGGTGTTCTTTCACTTGGCTTGTTTGTTTTCTATTTCCTGGTAAATCAGGCCGTCAGGCCGATTAGAGAAATGACCAGCGCCGCCAAAGCCATCGGCGAGGGCGACCTGACGGTTAAGGTTGAAGTTACCACCAGTGATGAAATCGGCATACTCGCCGAGACATTAAACCAGATGAGCGATAAGTTATTCCAGGCATACGAAGACCTGAAATCCGCCAAGACGCAATTAGACCGGGCCAACCGCCTGGCTTCGTTGGGGCAGTTTACGGCCGGTATCGCCCACGAGGTTAATAACCCTCTGGGCGGGATGCTTTTAACGGCCCGTCAGTTATTACGGGACCCGGCATTAAATAGCGCGGAGCGGGAACAATTAGAAATCATCCTGCGCGGGCTGATGAGGGTGGAATCCATTGTTAAGCAGTTGCTGACTATCTCGGACCATAGACCTTTTGCGCCGGTACCGGCGTCTTTGTCTGAACTTATACGGGAATCTCTTTTGTTATTCCAGCACCGGTTGGATGAACAATCCATAAAAGTTAATAATGAGTTAGCCGGCAGGGATGAAGAGATTATGGCTGAGCCGGTACAGCTTCAGCAGGTATTTACTAATGTGATTAAAAACGCCATTGATGCCATGCCCTATGGCGGTAAACTCACCATTGGTTCCATCACGGATAATAAGAGCATCCATATTCGGATACACGATACCGGTAAAGGAATGGACGAGAGGACAATGCATCATATTTTTGAGCCGTTCTTTACCACCAAAGAAGCGGGTAAAGGACAGGGGTTGGGATTATCTGTCAGTTACAGTATTATCCAGCGTCATAAAGGTGATATTAAGATTACCAGCTGTCCCAATGAAGGGACTGCGGTAACAATTATTTTGCCAAACGCATAAATTATGAACAAGAGAGTAATACTTATCGCCGAAGATGACGAAATAATGCGTTCGGCGCTGACCAATGCCTTGTCCCGGGAGGGGTACGAGGTAAGAACCGCCATTGACGGTTCAGAGGCCTGGGAGCAATACCATACCAACGACATTGACCTGGTTTTAGCCGACATCAAAATGCCCAAGATGGACGGGATTGAATTGCTTAAGGAAATAAAGAAAACCAGCTATGAAACCATCGTGATACTTATGACCGCGCACGGCACGATTCCTGACGCGGTAGAGGCCATAAAATTAGGCGCCTACGATTATATCACCAAGCCGTTCCTGATTGAGGAGCTTTTGATGATAATCCAGCGCGCTTTTGAATTGTACCTGCTTACTGATAAGACAAGTGAGGTGGATAAATTTCATAATATCGTCGGCCGGAATAAGGAAATGCAGAAAGTTTACCAGCTCATAGAAACCATTGCCCCGGGCGATAGCTCGGTGGTAATTTACGGTGAAACCGGCTCAGGTAAAGAGCTGATTGCCGAAGCCATCCATTATATGAGCAAGCGAAAGGACAAGCCGTTCATCAAAATCAGTTGCGGCGGTTTTCCTGAAACGCTCCTGGAAAGCGAACTCTTCGGGCACGAGAAGGGGGCCTTTACCGGCGCGTCAGAGCGCAAGACCGGGCGCTTTGAACTGGCCAAGGACGGTACTTTACTGCTGGATGATATTGATGATTTGTCTTTGTCTGCCCAGGTAAAACTGCTTCGTTTTATGCAGGAAAAGAAATTTGAACGGGTCGGCGGTATTGAAACCATTGAGATGGATGTCCGCATTGTTGCCGCAAGTAAAAAGGACTTGAGGCAGGAGGTTACTAAAGGAAGATTCCGGGAGGATTTATTCTATCGCCTGAACGTAATTCCTATTTTTCTGCCGCCATTGCGGGAGAGAAGAGATGATATTCCTCTTTTAGCCAGGCATTTTCTTGGTCATTATTCAGAAACGCTCAATAAGAAGGTGGAAAGATTTTCTTCCCAGGCGCTTAATGCTTTGTTTGAATATGATTGGTCCGGTAATGTCAGGGAATTAGAAAATATTGTAGAACGGGCCGTGGCGCTCTGCAAAGGTTCGGAAATCACTCCGGAAGAGGTATTGCCTTCTCTTGGTTCCCGGAGGTCTTTACGGTCAGGGAAAATCATTATTAGCGCTGACTTAAAACCAGCCGGTGATGTGGTTAAGGAAACGGAAAAACAACACATCAAGAAAATCCTCAAGGAAACCGGCGGACAGAAGATAAAGGCGGCCGAGATTTTGGGCATCAGCCGTAAAACACTCTGGGAGAAAATCAGGGAATATAAGATAAAGTAAAGTCCTGTTATTGGTCCAAATTAAATCCAGCGAAATATAGGGGGACTACACCTATCCCCCACCCCCACTACACCTCTCCCCCCTACCCCCTACCTCCCCCTCCCCATGTGTGGATATACCTCTGGTATCGGTATAAATATCCCCTCATATTCTGTAAATATAACCCCGGCATAGGGTTAATATGTCTCTGGCGGCGTTATATCAACCCGCCCATACCATGTTGATAACCCTCTCGCATCGTGCAGATATGCCTCTGGCGCTGCTATAAACACCCTCTGGCAATCGGTTGATATGCCTGATGGTGCCTTATAAACACCTTCTCACGGTGGGTTGATATGTCTCTCATACCTGTCCCGGCCTGCCCGATGTCCACGATGAAAGACCTCTATGAACATAATAGTAACATACTATTGTTAGAACCCTTACCAAACAGATGTTACATTATCGTAACATTTATATCTTATCTGCTTGATATTAAATGCGTTATAATAATTTACTGCAGTCAAATGTTACTATTTCGTAACATCTACCCGGTTAATCTGTCTATTCTACCTTACGGTCTCTTATATTTTTGTTGTTTCCAACCTATTATACGCCATAGTGATATAATTCACTGTGACATTTTCCACTGTTTTCAGGCAATCTGGCATACCATTTGCATATAAGTGTAGTAGAGGGTGTCAAAAAGTTACTCTGATTTAGGAAGGAGGAAACGAAATAGGTTAATAGGATGAGGGGATTTATTTTTTGGGCGTTTTAGCGCATTATTTCACAGTGAATAATTAAACAAGAACAAGAAAGGAAAAACAGGTATGTTCGAGAATCTGAAATTGAGCGCTCTGCCGGTGCGGATCAAAGTAATGATTACTGGCTTCCTATTGGTCATGGCCTTGGGTTATCTGATGTGTGTGGTAAATGTTTATCTGGTAACCAACTTTTCCATTAATGGGGTAATTGAACATTATCGGGGAACTCAGATTGCCGAAAGCACTCCTTCAACTGGCGGGCAGCCCGCGGCTCCAGCCGTGGAGTCAGAGATTCAATATCCCAAACTGCCGGTGGAAATGGTCCGGGTTTCCCACATCCATCTGATGACCTATGATATGATTTTATTGTTCGTCTGCCTGATATTCCTGCTGAGCGATTTCCCGGTCTGGCTGAAAACGGCCCTGACCACTCCGCCCTGGCTGCTGATTCCGCTGGACTTGGGATGCGGCTGGCTGGTCTGGAAGGTCTGGACGCCGGCGGCCTACGGCCATATAATCTTCGGGGCGTTGCTGGCCGTGTGCTTCTTCGGCGCAATCGGGTTTTCATTGATGGATATGTGGCTGAAGAAAACATCAAATAAATAATAAGGACGCTATGAAATTGGTGGCCCCGAAAGCATTCGGGACCATCTAACTCGCTGTAACGACCAGAGGTCTAACAGCGATAACCCCGATGTCGCTACGCTCATCGGGATAAGAGGCTGTAACACTCCTTTGTCGCTAACAGCCTCTAAGAAAGAGAGGTGTCCGGTTGTCGTTATGGGGTCTCGGCCCATGACGCAGGAGGATATTGGGAATGGAGGAGCAAGGGGACGCTACCTTCTTCCTGGCACGAGGCGCCAGGTTTCTGTTTCTTCTGGAAACAGGAATGTCCTACAGTTTCAATAAGGAGGGAATTAGAACATGGTAAAAAAAGGATTGTTTATCTTGGTGGGGCTGATGCTGATTATCGGCTCAAGCGTGACCGCTGAGGACAAAAAGCCGACCAAAGAAGGCACAAATATGGCATTTGAACTCAATTTGCGTATCCGCAACAATGTGGATGAGGATGTTGTTTCTGACCAGGGATTTCAAATATATGAAATGGAATTGTTTCTTGATTCTACGGTCAATGATAATGCCTCGGTATTTGTAGAGTATCCACTTGCCCACAAAAACGCTCTTAACCTGGGCAATGCTTGGTTGGACCTGCATAAAGCCGGCGAATTAGCCGCAACAGAACAGACCGGATTAATGATAGGCAACTTTGCGCCGCTGGTTGGTTATCTCAACTATGACGATAACCAGAGTTGGGCTTATGGCGGACGGACGACCACCAACACTACCCTTATGAGAGGACAATCTATTGATAGCCAGAAAGTGAGAGACAGACAATTGGGCGTTGCCGGCGGGTACAAAATTAATGATAGTTTCTTTGCCCAGGTTCATCTCTTTGACGGCAGCGGTCCGATTGAAAAAGCCGGCGGTGCGGATAACGACAAAAAGGTTGATGCCGCCACGAGAGTCCAGTACACCATGCCTAATAATTTAGGTAAGGTCGGCGTAGGATATTGGGTTTCACCGGGTACCGATGGGGCGACAGCCAACACTGCGGGCACCCAATTTGGTGGCGCTGGAGCAAAACACCCGCGTACTATAGAACGTACTGTGGTTTACTTTAAGTATCCTAATGTTAACCAGGCAACGCTTCCTGATTTCTCTTTAGGCGGTAAACCTTTTATGGTCTATGGAGAATATATGCAGGGGACAGCCAAGGCCGAAAAACGTGCCGGTGTTCCGGCCAGTTTACAGGTGGACACCGATTTTACCAGTTACTATCTGGAAGGCAATTTCCGGCTCCCGCTTTTTATGGAAAACAATAAAGTAGTCGGGGTATTACGTTATGACTATTGGGACCCTGACAAGGATAAGAGTTCAAACACCTTACAGGCAGTTACGCCATCTGTGAAATGGGAATTCCAAAACAATATGTATCTAACAGTTGGATGGGAATGGTACTTTAGCAATGGGACCAAGGCTGTGGTTCCAGAGAGAGATAACGACCGTCTCGCTGTTGAATTGGCAGTATGGTTCTAAAAACCAGATAAATAGCGCAGGTGGCGGTGACAAATACCGCCACCTGCTTCTATGTTAACCCGATATGTATATTAGTGTAAAAGGAGACAAGTTATGTTTGATAAAAAAGGATATTTTATCCTGACGATGGCGGTGCCGGCCCTGGTGGCCACGACCGCCGATAGGGCGTTTGCCGAAACTTTCCTGACCCATGAGCAGGCGCTTGAGTTCGCGTTCGGTAAGGAAGCCAAGAGCGAGACAGAGGTTAAGTCGCTTACCCCGGAGCAGAAAACCGAGTTCCAGAAGAAACTGGGTTTCCCTTTTGACCCCAATAAAACAGATTTCACATTCTATAAGGGTTTGGTTAATGGCGAGGTCGTGATGTATGCGTATATTGACGTGGTGCCGGGCAAGTGGGGCCCGATTACCTATGTTATTGTCATTACGCCCGAAGGCAAGGTCAGGGATATGTCCGTCACCGAACTGATGGAAAGACGCGGCCGGCCCGTCAAGGAACGGCGATTCCTGGACCAGTTCATCGGTAAAACCACCGAATCAAACATGGTTCTAAATAAGGATATTAAGCAGGTAGCCGGCGCGACAATTTCGTCAACCGGGATGAACAACGGCGTGCGAAAAGTCCTGGCGTTATTCAAACATTTCTATCCGCCGGCTGAGGTAATCAACAAGACCGATGAGGTGCTCAAGAATGTATTTCCCAAGGAAGCCAAAGTAAAATCAGAGGCAGTGACTATTCAGGAAAAGGATATGGAGGGCCTAAAGAAACAATATGGCGCCGCCGTCCAATTCCTGCCGGCTGAGAAACTGGTTGTCTATGTCGATGAAAAGGAGCCAACACCGTCCGTCTCCGCGTTAACCTATTCTGTAAAGGGGAAG
Source organism: Planctomycetota bacterium (assembly GCA_016235865.1). Taxonomy (NCBI): domain Bacteria; kingdom Pseudomonadati; phylum Planctomycetota; species Planctomycetota bacterium. The sequence continues at coordinate 42,074 of JACRIK010000021.1, forward strand.
AATAACAGCACGGTGAATTATCTGGTGGGATTATCACCGGATGAGAAGATAAATCAATGCTATATCCTTTCGTTGACCGACCCGAAGGATAATCCGGTGGCAGACAAGGCATTTCTGGAGCAGTTTAACGGCAAAGGGCTGGAGGAACTTTTACAGTTGAACCTGGAAAAGGATATCAAGAATGCCGAAGCGCTGTCAAATGTATCCCAGAACTTTGTGCAGGGACTCAGGAAGTCGTTGATATTTGTCAAGACGCTGAAAAACAACGGGAAACAGCAGGGTGCTTCTGACCCTGCAGCGCCGGCGGATAAATCAGCCAGTAAATAGGATATTGAATATGCTTGCAGTGGATAAAAAACCGGTTCAGGGGCAATCCATGCCTTGTTTCAGGCAGGTGCGTTTTCTGATGAACACCTTTGTCAAGGTGGTTATCTATGAGGATGACTCTGCCAAGGCAGAGCGGGCGATGAATTACGCCTTTGACGAGATGAAAAGGCTGGAGGCAATGATGAGCCGGTTTCAGCCGGATAGTCAAGTCTTCTTGATTAATCAATCCGCCGGACAAGCCGAATCTGTCCGGGTTAGTCCTGAGGTTATGTCTGTTTTGGAGGAATCAATCAGGATTAGCCGGCTGACACAGGGGGCGTTTGACATAACCATTGCCCCCTTAATGAACCTTTGGAGTTCGGTAAGCGCATTGGGGCGATTCCCGATCGGGGCCGAATTAAATGATGTCCTGCCGCTGGTCAATTATCAGGCGATAAAGATTGATCGGATTGATCAAACCGTCCGGCTGCCTGATAAGGGAATAGCTATTGACCTGGGCGGGATTGGCAAGGGCTACGCGATTGACCGCGTGATTTTCATCCTGAAATCAGCGGGTATCAAAGACGCCTTGATTGATGTCGGGGGAAATATCTGTGTGATGGGCGATGCCCCGTCAGAAAAAGGATGGAGTATCGGTATTCAGCATCCACTTAATGAAACACAAGTCGTGGCCGCCATAAACCTGGGAAACGAGGCCATGGCTACCTCAGGCGGTTATGAAAGGTTTTTTACGGTTAATAACCGTAAATTGTGCCACATTATCAATCCATCTGATGGCAACCCGGTCCATAATAATGTCTTAAGCGTAAGTATTATTTCCGGGTCGGCTATATTAGGTGACGCCCTTTCCACTGCGGTTTTTGTTCTCGGTGTTGAAAAAGGCATTGCATTGATGGACAAGTTCAAAGATGTCGAGGTTGTTATTATCCATCGCACCCAGCCCTTGCGTGCAAGGGCTGGTCAGCCCCTGCTCGCAGGGGCTGGACACGGTCAGTCCAGGGAAGATTCTTCTGTGTTTCAGGCGGTTTGTTCCGAAGGCCTTAAAGGCAGAATAAACTTTAGGGTTTAATAATACCAGGAGGTGAGGAGATGATTTGCATAATCAGAATTCAGGCACAGGAAAAACCGGAACTGCTCTGGAACGATGTCTTATCCAAAAAGGATAAGTTGCAGGAGGTTCTCAACGGCAAGGGGAAAATACTCTACCTTTCCAAGCGTCGTAACTATAACGAGGTGAGTTTGTTTGTCCATGTGGCCGATGCGAATATACTTGGATGTTTTATAGCCAATCACCTGGCGAAACTTGAGGGCGTGACCGGCATCTGGCTGATTAATATGCTTAAGCCCGTGTTTCATCCGTTGCCCAATGATGCGGGAAAGATGAAACGTTATACGGTGACGATAAAAGCATACTCGCCGAAACTGGGTGAAATCTACAGCGCGCTGGCTAATCTGGCGCCCTCGGATGATGTTTCTGTCGGTTATCTGGCTTATACCTGCCACCTTTTTGGTGACTGCATCCAGATTTCCCTGCAGGCGCCGGACAGCGTTAGGATACAGAAATGTATCGACGAAGTTATTAGCAAGATACCCGGCGTTTTGCGCACCACGCTTTGCGAGATAGAAAGAACCCATCCATTTGTTGCTTACGAGGAGTGGCAGAAATATATTTCCAGGAATGCGGTGCTGGTGGATTGGGATGACCGGCATATGGTGGCTCAGTTTTCTACTTATGGAAAGCAGGATTATAAATAAGATGAAGAATTCTGTTGATACCGAGAGTTGAAGACAGGATTTATTCATTATTGGTCCCGAAATCATTCGGGACCATACCGCCTCGACCCCGCCCCGGTATTTTATCGGGGCGGGGCTCTCTTTTGTCCTATCAAACCGTTATTGTCACCACCGGTTTTCTTGTAATCGTATTATTTTTCTTGACCAGGTCGGCAATTAAGATAATTTATAACTCAAGTTACGTACTCCCCGTCATTCCGTGCTTGACACGGAATCCAGACCGCTTTGGAATTACTGGATTCCCGCCTTCGCGGGAATGACATAAAGGAGGGCTTGTTAGTAATTGCGTAACTCGTATCTATAATGTAACAAACTTATGTTAAGATATTGCCTGATACTATTCCCATTCTTTTTTCTATTAGGCGTTTTTGGTTGTGGTGAGTCAGAGCCGCCGATAGAGGTATCTATGGCGCAGCGCAATGGGGTTGCCGGAGTCAAACAATTACCAGCCAACGGGTATATCCGGCTGGCCATTACCGGCGTTATCTCGCCTGATAAGACATTTAAGTACTACGAGGAGTTCATTGATTATTTTTCCAAGCAAATAAATCATCCGGTTCGGTTAGTCCAGCGCGAGAATTACCGTGAGATAAATGACCTGATGAAATTAGGCAAGGTTGACATTGCCTTTGTGTGCTCCGGCGCTTATGTGGATGCGGAATCCGGAGGCGGGATGGAGCTTCTGGTTGCGCCTGAGGTGATGGGTAAGACGGTTTATTATTCTTATATTATTGTGTCGGCTTCTGCGGATGCTCAAGGCATTAAGGAACTAAAAGGGAAATCATTTGCCTTTACAGACCCGCTTTCCAATTCCGGATATTTAAGCCCTTCTTATATCCTGAAGACCCAATTAGGCGCGACCCCTGAAACATTCTTTAAAGAGATTAAGTTTACCTATAGTCACGACATATCAATTAAAGCGGTTGCCCAGGGAAAGATCTATGGTGCGGCTGTGGATAGTTTGGTTTACGAGTATTTTAAGAGAACGGAACCGGAGCTTATTGCTAAAACAAGGGTTATTCACATTTCGCCGCCCTATGGAATCCCGCCGGTGGTGGTTTATCCCGGATTGCAACCGGAACTGAAAAAGAAGATGCAGGAAATATTTCTTAATATGTATCGGGATATTAGCGGTAAATTAATTCTTGATAAATTGATGATAGATAAATTCGTCATAGTTGACAATAGTTTATACGAGTCCGTCCGCCAGATGGGAAAACATTAGAATGAGATTGTTTGGTAGTTTAAGAAGCAAGATAATCGGCTCTTTTATTGCCTTGACGTTACTTTTGGGAATGGTTACCATCTGGCTGGTTTATAGCCAGGTTAATGGGAATTCCAAAGATGCTTTAATCAGAAAAGGCAGAGGGATTACTCAGGCAATGGTTGAATCGTCAAGGCATCTGATTCTTACGGATAATACCTTCCGCCTACAAGAACTTGTTGACACCCTTAAATTATCGGACAACGAAATTAATTATATTTACATAACAGACCGTTATTCTATGCCGATAGTTCATACCTTTAAGCAGAATATTCCTGATGATTTACTTAAATTGTCCGTTTCTTATAACAGTTCCCAATTTAAGTATTTTTATCTTAAGGCAGACAATGATTTTATCCACCATATCATAATGCCGATTGATGACGGCAAGGTCGGGTTTATTTCCCTGGGTTTGAGTGATTCGCATCGCCGGCAGCGAATCGGGATTATCCTGAGTAATATAATTGTTGTGGCATTGTTCTGTCTAATAGTGGGCGTCATAGGAGCATATATTCTTTCCAGTATTATTACCAGGTCGCTTGGTAAACTTACCAGGGCGGTAAGCAAGGTTGGCCAGGGTGATTTTAATGTAAAGGTTGATATCCCGTCCGGACACGATGAGATTAGCGAATTGGCCAGGACATTTAATAAAATGTCTGAAGACCTTAAGCAGTATGTCAATCGGCTGAACGATTCGGAAAATAATCTCAAGCGCGCCCAGCAAATGGCTGTGGTCGGACAGATGTGCGCCGGGCTGGCGCACGAGATTAACAATCCATTGGACGGCATCCAACGGAGCGTTGAGGTCATTCGTAAGACTCCGGGTGATAATAAAACAAATGAGACGCTTTTTGTCCTAATCAGCGATGGGTTAAAGAGGATTGAAAATACCATCCGTCAGTTATTGGCGTATGCCAGATATCAGCCGAATTTTGGACCGGTGGATATTAATAGCATTATCCAAGACGTGTTCAGGTTAATGGAGCCGCGGATTAAAGAAAATGAAATAGAAGTTGTAATGCAACCGGATAAGGCGCTTCCGTTGTTATCGGCAGACCGGAATGGGATGTTCCAGGTAATCTCTAATTTACTCTCAAATGCGCTTGATATTCTTCCGAAAAAAGGTAAAATAATCATTCGGACGTCCTGGCGGCCGGCTGATAATATCGCGGAAGTATCTTTTGAGGATAATGGTCCGGGGATTACCGAAGGAATTAAGAAACGGATCTTTGAACCGTTTTTTACTACCAAGGAAATGGGTAAGGGAACGGGACTGGGATTGTTTATCAGCAAGAGTATTATTGAACAGCATCAGGGTTCTATCCGGGTGGAATCGGCAGTTGGTAAAGGGTCTTGTTTTATAATAGAACTGCCGCTTAAAGGACATCGGAACTAATATGAAAAAACATATATTGGTCATAGACGATGAAGAGATAGAGCGGATTTCCATTCAGGCGCAACTTACCTCGGAGGGTTACCGGGTTACTACCTGCCCTGAGGTAATCTGCGCTTTGAAGGAACTGGGAAAAGACCCGGATGGATACGATATCATCCTCTGCGACATCAGAATGCCCGGTCTGGACGGCTATGCCTTTTTGGAACAGATTAAGGCGAAATTCCCCGCGCTGACTGTGATAATGATGACCGCTTACGGGACGATTGAGGGGGCGGTCAAGTCAATGCGCCACGGCGCCTATGACTATATTACCAAGCCATTCACGATTGACGAACTGTCCATAAAACTGGAACATGCCCTGGAATACCGCAATAAGGTCCAGGAAAATATTATGCTTAAAGAAGCGCTGAAGGGCAAGCACCAATTTTCCAATCTGGTCGGGAAGAGCAAGGCAATGCAGGGGATATTTGATAAGATTCAGGTGGTGGCTCCGACTAATACTACAATCCTGCTTCAGGGCGAAACCGGCTCTGGTAAAGAAGTGATTGCCTCGGCGATTCACTACAATAGCCCGCGAAAGGATAAACCGTTAATCAAGGTGAGTTGCGCCATGCTTAGTAAAGAGGTGCTGGAAAGCGAATTGTTCGGTCACGAGGCCGGCTCATTTACCGGCGCCATCAAGATGAAAAAGGGCCGGTTTGAATTGGCCAATACCGGCACGCTTTTCCTGGACGAGGTTGATGATATTCCCTACGAGCTTCAGGTCAAACTTCTTCGGGTGATTGAGCAGAAGGCGTTTGAGCGGGTGGGCGGCGAGACGGCTATCCAGTCAGACGTCCGCCTTATTGCCGCCTCAAAATATCCACTTCAGGAACTGGTCAAACAGGGTAAGTTCCGGGACGACCTCTATTACCGCCTGGCCGTGGTTACCGTTAATATCCCGCCTTTAAGGGAAAGAAAAGAGGATATTCCGCTTCTGGTGAACTACTTCGTCAATAAATATCGCAACGAGATTAGACAGGAAACAAGAGATAATACAAGCGATATGCAGATTCCGGATGAGGTGTTAAGATATCTAATGGATTACGACTGGCCCGGCAATATCCGGGAATTAGAAAATGTAATTAAACACATCCTGACGGTAAATAAGACCGGACAACTCAAAGTCGGCGACCTGCCGGAATCGGTGGTTATCCCGCGGCTCCTTGACCTGAAATCCCAGGGGACGGTAAAACTCTCTTCTGTAGTGGGCAAGGTAGAACGCGAAGTGATAGAATGGGCGCTCCAGAAGGCCGGGGGCAACCAGACCAAGGCCGCCGAGATATTGGGCATACCCAGAACGACCCTAAGAGAAAAGATGGCCAGCATTATTCATAAACATTTATAAGATTTCGTCTGAGACCGTCTGAGGATTGTTATATCATAAGGGCAATCCAGCACATAACCTCTACTTTGGGCTACCCAAGTTGAAGGTTATGTGCTGGGCTACTTTAATGGTATAGGCCTGAACATCTAAAACACTTTAGCATCATTTTGACCATTGTATGAATCTGTGATGGAACGGCTCAAGCCGGATTAGTCATAGTTATAGTGGTTATTATTGAAAATCTAACATGGTATTCACCCAATGTCATTCCCGCGAAAGCGGGAATCCAGATAAAAAGGACTGGATACCTGCTTCCGCAGGTATGACAGGTAATGACAACTTTTGACTAATAACCACTATATATATAAAGGGGGTGGCATCATCTTCACACTTGATATGGGTCATCTTCACGCTTGATATGGGTCGTCTTCACGCTTGATATGGGTCATCTTCACACTTGATATGGGTCGTCTTCACGCTTGATATGGGTCGTCTTCACACTTGATATGGGTCATCTTCACGCTTGATATGGGTCATCTTCACACTTGATATGGGTCGTCTTCACGCTTGATATGGGTCATCTTCACACTTGATATGGGTCATCTTCACACTTGATATGGGTCATCTTCACGCTTGGTATGGGTCATCTTCACACTGGGTGGGGGTCATCTTACCCCAGGGGGGGCTACACCCCCCTGACCAATGTCATAACCTGCACCTTTTGCAACATTTTGCCACTCCTGGACCTGACCCACCAAGTAGCCCTATTATTAGTAAAATAACAGACCAAAATCCGTCATATACACACAAACTGACGGAATAAGGTCATAGAATAGTCATAATTAAGGAATATAATCACTATTATTAGTAATTTTTATCACTTTCTACCCATTATATTACAATAAGTTACGGCAATCACTGTGAAATTTTTAGTTTATTAGGCATATCTGGCACGATATTTGCATATACATAGAACATGATAGAGAAAGTATTAAACCCGCAGAAGAAGGTTCCGAGCCCTACAATATCCCGCCTGTTTACCTATTATCGGGCATTGTTAGAATCTCGTGAGACCGCCTATATCTCTTCTGAAGAATTAGCCAAACTCACGGGTTGTATGGCGGCGCAGATTAGAAAAGACCTGACCTATTTCGGGGAATTCGGAACGCCGGGCAAGGGTTATAAAGTAGAGGAATTAAGCCAGCGTCTCAGGAGTATTTTAGGGATTGACCATGATTGGGAGGTGGTATTAATCGGGGTTGGGAATGTGGGTCGGGCGCTGCTTTCTTATCAGGGACTAAAGAGCCAGGGCTTTAAGGTTACCCAGTTATTTGACAATGACTCTAAGAAGATAGGCATGTCCTGTGCTGGATTGAGGATAAAAGATATTGCAAGCATAAAAGAGGAACTCCGGAATAATCAGGTCAAAATGGCGATTATTACGGTTCCGGCTAATTTAGCCCAGGAGGTGGCTGACCTTATCGTGGAGGCGGGCATCAAGGCCATACTGAATTTTGCACCGACCAGGATATCAGCGCCGGCAGATGTCAACATATTGAATATTGATATTACCAACGAATTAACCAGATTGTCTTATTATCTGACGCAATCGGCCCTGTTCGGGGTGAGTAGGCTATCCCAGCAACCGACAAATGAGATAGGGTAATTTTTTTATATAGATTGGTAACTGTATTCACAGTGATAATAATGACAGATACTAACATTAAAAAAGGAGTAATGGTATGGAAAAAGTGAAAAACAGTGAGGTAACCCGTCGCGGTTTTTTGCAGACCGCTCTGGTTACCGCGGGAACTGTGGCAGCGACGACTGCCTTAGGGAAAAATCTGATGGGGGCGCAAGAAACCAAGCCGAATAAGATTCGGCGCTGGGCAATGGTCATTGACCTGCGCAGATGTGTCGGCTGCGAGGCCTGCACCGTTGCCTGCAAGGTGGAGAATAACATCCCGATAGACCATTCCAAAACAGCGGGTCGTAAGATTATGTGGCAGGAGGTCTTGACCACCGAGGGCGGTAAATATCCGCACCCCAACCGCAAGTTCGTCCCCCGGCCCTGTATGCATTGCGAAAACCCTTCCTGCGTCAAGGTCTGCCCGGTCGGCGCCACCTATCAGGACAAGGAAAGGGGATTGGTCCTCCAGCGGTATGAACGGTGCATCGGATGCCGTTATTGCGCTACGGCCTGTCCCTACGGCGTGCGTTATTTCAACTGGTCCAAACCTGAATCGCCGATCTACCAGGCGGATGCAAAGAACCCGAATGTGGAGACCCGTTATAAGGGGATTATGGAAAAGTGTACTTACTGCGTGCACCGGATAAAAGAAGCCGAAGACCGTGCGCAACGCGAGGGACGCGATATCCGCGATGGCGAGGTTCAGCCGGCCTGCGTGCTTACCTGTGCCGGACGGGCCCGGTTCTTTGGCGACCTCAATGACCCGAACAGCCAGGTTTCTCAACTGGCCCGGAGCGGCCGGGAATTTCATCTCCTGGAACATCTCGGTAATGAACCAAAAACCACTTATTTAAAGGAGGCATAACATTATGGAAAATGTAAAAGTAAAACCGCATCCCCTGTTTTATCCGGTAATAATCGGCGCATTGGGTCTGATGGCCGCCGCTGTCTATGCCTGGATTACCCAGATTACCGATGGTCTGGGCGTAACCGGGATGAGCCGGCCGATTACCTGGGGTATCTACATTATCAATTTTGTATTCTTCATCGGCGTGAGCGCCGGCGGCATTGCCGTGGCCGCGCTGGCTAACTTAGGCGGGATTGCCCGGTATAAATCCATCAGCCGTATCAGCGAGGTGGTGGCTATTATCAGTTTAGTCCTGGCCCTGACGGCTATTTTCCTAGACCTGGGCCGGCCTGAACGATTTTACAACCTGATTCTATATGCCCAGTTTTTCTCGCCGCTAACCTGGGATATGGTGATTATTAATATCTACTTCGTCCTGTGCGCCGGATTGCTCTACGCCAGTCTTAAGGGTAATGACAAAATGGTAAAGACCCTATCCTGGATTTCACTGCCGGTCTTTGTTATGGTTCATTCCGTAACGGCCTGGATATTCGGTTTGGTCAAAGGCCAGCCCGGCTGGCACAGTGCGATACTGGCGCCGCTGTTTATTGTTTCAGCGCTGGCTTCCGGATTGGGAATGGTTATTCTGGCCTTGTTATTCACCAAAAAGGTCTGGCGTACGCCGTTGCACCATATTGAGGACGATGTTACGCTCGGTTTAGGCCGTTATTTCAAAATACTCCTGCCCGTGCTTTTCTATTTCTTGTTCTCGGAATTCATTACGATTGCCTATGCCAATGTGCCGGAACATAACCGGATTTTGTCGGAATTATTCACCGGTAATTTCGCTTATATTTTCTGGTTTGATATGGTTCTGGGCATCGTTGTACCGTTTATATTGATTATGTCGCCGCTGGGCAACACGTATTCCGGGGTGGCGGTTACGGCCGTTTTAACCACGTTAGGCGTGCTGGCTGAACGGACCAATATTATTCTGCCGACATTCTATCACCACGATCTGATTAGCACGCCAGCGGTTTATACTCCGACCTGGGTGGAATGGGTGCTGATGCTTGGTTTATGGTCCGGCGGTTTACTGCTTTACTCAATTGCCCTAAGATTTATACCGGCCCATAAACCTGCGCCGGTTATTCCTGCATCCTATCAGCGCAGGGAGGTTTTAGAGGGAACCAGGATTTAATTAACCTAAAATAAAGGAGACGCGCGATATGACAAACCTAACCAGAAGACAACTTTTAACAGGCAGTGCGCTAGCCGGCGGGGCGGCGCTTTTAACGCCCACCCTGCGCTCGCTGGCCCAAACTCCAGCGGCGCCGAATACACATACAGCAGGCGAATGGATTCCCTCCTGCTGTAATATGTGCGGTGGACAGTGCGGGATTATGGTTCATGTGGTTAATGGTAAGGCCGTAAAGATAGAGCCAAATCCCTATGCACCCAATAATTTCTCCAATAACTCAGATGACTGGTTTGCCAATCATCAGAAGGAAGGCAGCCAGATTTGTCCTAAGGGCAATGCCGGTCTGATGACGCTCTACGACCCGGACCGGGTGCAGAAACCATTACGGCGGACTAATCCCAATAAGGGTATCGGCGTGGACCCGGGCTGGAAGGAGATTTCCTGGGATGAGGCATTTGGTGAGATAACCGCCCGGCTTAAGAAACTCCAGGACGCCAATGAGACCCATAAACTTATTTGGTTCAGCGAAGACCATTCATTTACCCATATTCAAGGAGATTTTTGCAAATTATACGGGACGCCAAATTATTCCAATCATTCTAATTTATGTGATACTGCAAGAAAATCTAATTTCAAGGTAATGCTGGGTGATGAACGGCCGTTGTGTGATTTTGCCAACACCAAATATATCCTCTTCTTCGGTTGGAATCCGACCTCGGCCTTAAAGTGGGTTCATCTGGGACGGGTAATTCCGCGTGCCATAGAGAGGGGCGCTAAATTGGTCGTGGTTGACCCCTATCACAGCAAAACAGCCACCAAAGGTGAGTGGATTCCCATCAGGCCGGGAACAGACGGCGCGCTTGCTTTAGCAATGGCGCAGGTGATTATTAGCGAAAATCTCCACGATAAGCCGTTTATTGATGAATGGACAGTCGGATTTGATAAATATGCCGAGTATGTCAAGGACAAGACACCGGAATGGGCGGAAAAGATTACCACCGTGCCGGCCGAGACCATTAGAAGATTAGCCAAAGAGTTAGCCACCACCAAACCGGCCATTGTTGATGTCTGGTCCGGACCGGGACAGCATTCTAACCAGTTTGGCGGCGGCTGGGCTATCGGACTTTTGGCCGCTTTAATCGGCCAGATTGATAAACCAGGCACTTTAATTAATCCCGTTAAAAAAGGTAATAAACATCAGGAGGTTACTGCGACCGATACGGCTGCCGCGGCCAACAAACAACCCCGTCTGGATGGCGGCAAGGACAAATACCCGTTCTTCCACGGCTCAGGGGTCTATACTGAATATATCAACCGTCTTTTAGATGGTAAAGGGCCATATCAGCCCAAGGTTGGAATGGTTATCTTCCAGAATATGGCAATGTCCATACCGGGCACCAACAATGTAGTAGAGGCATTAAAGAAGTTGGAATTCCTGGTGGTGGTGGATATCTTCAAGAGTGAAACGGCCGAACTGGCTGATATCCTTATCCCAGGGGCGCTTTATTTGGAACGTTATGACTTGAATACCCAGTGGGTTACCTGGCCTGTGCTGGGTTTGCGTCAGCCGGTGGTAAAACCCATCTTTGGTCAGCCAACCGAATATGAATTTATAACAGAACTCGGCCGGCGGCTCAATCTGACCGAAAAAGACGGCAAGGAATTCTTCTGGCTTGGTCATGTTTCCGGGCAACGGATTGAGGATAGAACCAAATGGTATGAGGAATTTCTGTCTAAGGAATTAATAACCGGCGAGCCCAAAATGAGTTTAGAAGACCTGAAGAAACTGCCTGGCGCGGTCTGGGTCAGTTCAAAAGGCACCGCTTATAATAAGTTCAAGGCAACCATCCCCGAGGATAAAATGAAAGATACTATCGTAGAAAACGGGATTATTTATTCTACCAAAGAAGGAAAGAAAGACAAACAGGTAGGGTTTATGAAAACTAGTGCTGCGCCAGCGCCGGCACCAGCCGCAGGAGAAACACCAACGCCAGCACCGGTAGGGACGCCGACCGTTGGCTTTATGACACCATCCGGCAAGATTCAATTTGCCGATGAGGGGCTGGCTAAGAAAAAGGATGCCAATGGCAAGCCATTAGCCGTAATTCCGGAATATACTCCGCGCGATTGGCAGCCTGATGCTCAATACCCGTTGTATCTGATTAACTGGAAGGAGGCCAGCCATACCCATAGCCGGACGCAAAACAATCAATACCTGGTGGAACTACAAGGCGAAAATCCCTTAATGATTAATGTGGATACTGCCACAAAGTATGGGCTAAAAAGTGACGACATAGTTTTGGTGGAGTCGCCGTACGGTAAGGTTCAGGCAAAGGTAAAACTTACTGCCGGTATCCATCCTGAAGTGGTTGGACTGCAACACGGGTTCGGCCACTGGGCTTTAGGTAAAACAGCCAAAGGGCGCGGTTTCAGTGATGGCGTTTTACGGCCAACCAAGAGTTGCCCGATTTCCGGCCAGGCGCTCCATAAGGAATGTTGTGTCAAAATCTATAAGGCATAGGGGTTAAATATGGAACAGGAAATACTTAAGTCTATTGCTTTAGGAGTTAGTTTCTTTGTAGTGGCCGTTCTATATTCTTCGGTCGGGCACGGCGGGGCATCCGGCTATCTCCTGATTCTCTCGTTCCTGAGTTTCTCGCCTTTGCAGATGTCGTCCACGGCCCTTATCCTGAACCTGCTGGTGGCCGGGACAAGTTCCTATGTCTTTTGGAAAAACGGTTACCTTTCTCTCAGGTTTACAGCGCCTTTTATTATTGCGTCCATACCGGCGGCCTTTCTGGGCGGAATGCTTAAGGTGCCTTCAGGGATTTATTCTCTAATGTTGGGAATAACCCTGTTGCTTGTTGCCTTGCGTCTGGTGTTTGAGATGCGCCTTCCCCAGGCAGTACACAGTGATAGGAATCCTAATCTCTTGATTATTGTGCCGGCTGGCATAATTATCGGCTTGTTTTCCGGCATCATTGGGATAGGAGGCGGAATTATCTTAAGTCCATTGATACTCCTGATGGGTTGGGCTGATATCAAGCAGACGTCCGCCACTGCGGCTCTGTTTATTTTCGTTAACTCGCTGGCCGGCCTAGGCGCCCGTTTTATCCAAGCCGATACCCTGTATATGTTGCCTCAGGAACTGCTGCCTTATATTGCAGTGGCTTTTGTCGGCGGGTTAATCGGTTCGCATATGGGAGCAAACGTGTTTTCCACGGCCCGGCTTAAGTGGATATTAGGCGCCGTATTGTTTGGCGCGTCAACAAAACTAATCGTAACCGCATTATAAAAAAAACATCCTATAAGGAGTCAAGACAAATCCCGCCATTCGGCGGGATAACTCGCTGTAACGACCAGAGGTCTAACAGCGAGTAAGGAGATGCAGTATGTTTGGACTTGGTATGCCGGAACTTATCGTAATCGCGATTATTCTGATTCTGCTTTTCGGGGCAAATAAAATACCGGCCATTGCCCGGGGACTTGGTTCATCGGTCAATGAATTCAAGAAAGGCCTGAAAGATTCGGGAGAGAATAATGACACAAAACGTTCTGATAGATAATTACGGGCGGCGGATTAATTATCTGAGAATATCTGTCACCGACCGGTGTAATTTCCGATGCCGGTATTGCCGGCCCGCGGAGCCACATCCCGCCTTGCGGGACGCTTATGGCGGGGCAGAAGATGTTTCTCTCCTGCGGCAGGATGAACTCCTGTCTTATGAGGAAATAATGCAGGTGGTCAGGGCCGCCATTAAGTTAGGCGTAACTAAATTCAGAATCACCGGCGGAGAACCTCTGACCAGGCCGGGAATTATCGGATTTTTGCAAACTATGGCCGGAACACCCGGCGTTGAATGGCTGTCATTGACCACCAATGGGTTCTTTGTAAAACAGTATGCTCATCAATTGGGAAAAATCGGTTTGAACGGTATCAACATCAGTGTTAATTCCTTAAAAGATGATACCTTCAGCCGGCTGACCGGTGTGGCTGGGTTAGGCCGGGTATGGGAGGGGATTGAGGCATTATTGCAATCAGGCCAGGAGAATATCAAGCTAAATACCGTGTTGATGCGCGGATTTAATGATGATGAAGCACTGGATTTTGCCTGCCTGACAATTAACCGGCCGATTGTCATCCGATTCATTGAATATATGCCCTGTGGTAATTGGCAGGGAAGTGGTTTTGACCAGACTATTCCGGCGGAGGACCTGATTGACCGTATCAGCGCTATTGGCAGGTTAATACCGGTTAACAAACAGATGGGCAATGGCCCGGCTCGGTATTATCAATTGCTCGGTGCCAGAGGGTTGATCGGTTTTATCACGCCGGTTAGCCAGCCGTTCTGTGAGCGGTGTAATCGGCTGCGGCTCACCGCAGACGGGCATCTTAAACCATGCTTGCTCTCGACGGAAAGTGTTGACCTTAAGCCGGTTCTTAGGCACGGTGAGGGAAATCTTAATGAGGCCTTTTCTGAAGCAACATCATTTAAGCCCCGGGTTCATCAGGAAGAACAATTAAACGTGATGTCAAGGATAGGAGGTTGATTGTGATAGTAATTATCAGAATTCAGGCCCAGGAAAAACCGGAATTGCTCTGGAATGATATTTTAGCCAATAAGGATAGATTGCAGAATGTTCTCAATGGCAAAGGAAGGATACTGTATCTTTCCAAACGCCGTAACTACCGCGAGGTTAGTTTATTTGTCCACGTGGCCGACACCAATATCCTGGGTGATTTTATTGCCGGGCATCTGGCTAAACTTGAGGGGGTGACAGGTATCTGGTTGATTAATATGCTCAAACCCGTATTTCACCCTCTGCCGAAAGGCGTTGAGCAGATGAAACGTTATACGGTAACGATAAAGGCGTTTTCGCCGAAGTTAAGTGAAATTTACGGCGTGCTGGTCAATCTGCCGCCTGCGGATAATGTCTCCCTCGGCTATTTGGCTTATACCTGCCACCTTTTTGGCGACTGCATCCAGATTTCTCTGCAGGCGCCTGATGACACCGGGATGCAGAAATATGTGGATGAGGTCGTCGGCAAGATACCCGGAGTTTTGCGCACCACGCTTTGCGAGATAGAAAGAACCCATCCGTTTGTTTCTTACGAGGAATGGCAGAAATATATTTCCAAAAATTCAGTGCTGGTAGACTGGGATGAGCAGCATATGGTCGCCCAGTTCCAGAATTAGGAGTCATTCGGATTAAATACTCCCTTTCTCATCGGGAAGGAGGTGATGAATCGGGTATAGGGGCTCGGCTTATACTCAGAGAAAGGGTAAGTATCCAGGGTATAACAGGACAAATCCCCCCTGTCACGAGGCGACAGGGATGACGTCGGTCTCTTAAGCATGAACCCGGCGGGTTTACTGAGACATAGTGATTGGCGGCATTAATCCTGATTAAAATTATTTGATTTAAGGAGATTTGTTTAATGAGAACATTGTTATGCGTGATTGCGGCGGTTGCCTTTTTAGGGCTGCCGGTATTAGCCGAAGATGTTAAGGTGGATTTTAAAGGCAGCCGTATGGCCGCCGGCTATATGGATACCGGAGCACAGGGTGATAAAACCCCGGGGACTTTCGTCGTTCCGGATGCCAAGGTCCGGCTTAATGGCACATTTGATGAAAACACTTCTGCCGTGCTGAGATTAAGTTTTAGCAATGCCGCAGCCGGTAACGCCGACTATGCCTACGTGAAACTGACCAATGTTATTAAGAGATTGGCCAATAGCGATACGGTTAACCCGGACATCTATGTCGGTCGGATAAAGATTAACTTCGGAGAAGAGACCTTCACCGACAACCCAGTGGAAGGCGTCTTGATCCAGAATTCACGGGGAGTCGTCAATGGTTATGACAGCGGCGTTGAATTCAGGCAGAAGGCACTCCCAATCGAACTGCCGGTAACCCTGGGTTATTCGCTTTCAATTCTGAACGGTGGCGACGTTGCGGCAACATCAGGCTTTACTGATGACAACAACTCCAAGGCATACGCCCTAAAGGTAATGGCGCAGATGAAGAGCATGCCAATGTATTTCTCGCTGTCCCAGTATGATTCGGGCACGCTCCCGAGCGGCAGCACCTCGGCGCTAATGGGCCGCACTGATGCGACCGGGCCGTGGTATCTCAAGGGCTACGAACTCAATGTCCGTTATGACATGCTGGAAGGCGACCAGAAGTTTGACCCGGCAAAGGCGCCGTTGTTCAGCGATGCTAAGGCTGTTTTCCGTCTGGCTTATGGTTCGGCTACTGACGGGGACACGACGGTTGCCGCCCGGACTACTATCGGCCATGTAATGCTGGATGGCATCTTCAATGCTGATAAGAAGTGGTATGTCGCGTTCCGTTATAGTTATGATGATGTGGCTACTGAAACATCAGCAGATGTAGACGCCGGCAAAACCACCCGGATGTCAATCGGCGGTGGCCATCGGCTTTCGGACAATGCGATTCTGAAGTTGGATTATACAACGAATACCGAAGCTGACAACGCAACCAATCCGAAGGTTGACAATGATTCAGTCAGCTTACTAATGACCGTAAAGTGGTAATTTGATTGTTATAAACGAGGAATTCTGTTGATACCGAGAGTTGAAGGCAGGATTTCTTTATTAAATGGTGGCGTCAAAGACGCCAAACGCCTCGGCCCCGCACCTATCACAATGATGGGTGCGGGGCTCTTTTATCCCTAAAATAGCAGACCGTCTATTACATAGGCAATTATCAGGCCGGCCCCGAAGGTAAGATGCACCATAATCGTCGAGGCATTGGCCGGGATGAGCTCGTATGCCTTATCCTTATGCGCCATGGTTATCCGGATAATCTTTACTGCCAGCGGAAATGTCAAAATGGTAATCAGTCCGAAGACCGGTAATAGCCCTAAAATCACCAGTATAACCGTATAAAGATAAGTGCTCAAAAGCAATCCGTAAAACAGGTAGGCGGCTCGCTCTTTACCCAAAATCACCGGAAGCGTTTTCTTGTTGACCGATTTGTCCGCCTCGTAGTCCGGGAACTCGTTGATATACAGCACCAGGGCAATCAGCAGCGCCACCGGCACTGATGCCAGAAACGGAATTGGCGTCAGATGCTGGGTCTGGACATAGTAACTGCCCACCACCATCAGCGGTCCGAAACCCAGGCCGGTAGCTAATTCACCCAGCCCCAGCCCTCTGTAACCAATCTGTATTGGTCGTCCTGTATAGAAGAATCCCAGGAATACGCCGGCAATCCCGATATACAGAATTACATTACCGGGCAGGATATAGTTGAGATATAAGCCAATTAGCGAGCCGAGCGCAAAACTGGTCAGCGCTGCCAGTAATATCTGATACGGTTTGACGGCTCTATCTTGAATCACCCGGCTGCCGCCGGAAAACGGCGTGGGGGTCTGGTTATTCCAGTCATTGCCTGAAAGGTGGTCGAAATAGTCATTGGCCAGGTTCACGCCGATATGGATAAAAATCCCGCCCACCAGGGTCAGCGCAAAATAGCCCCAGTAAAAGGTATTTATCTCGGTCCAGCCGATGACTGCGCCTAAGATAATCGGGATAATGGTGGCCGTCAGGAACGGTGCCCGGATGGCCTTGAGCCAGATTTTTGCCTTATTGTTCATAAACAACTCCTTTTCTGACTGGCTGTTAGACCTTTAGTCGTTACAGCCAGTTAGACCCCGCCGTATGGCGGGGCATTCATTATTATTTCTTACTTGGCGTTTCCTTAAATTCAAACGATATCGTTCTGATGGTTACTTTTTCCGTAGGTTTTGATGGTGGGTCTTTCGGCATGTTCGGATTAGCCACGGTTCGGACATTGCCGATTGATTCAAGCACGTCCAGGCCTGATACCAGTTCTCCGAAGGCGGTAAACTTATTGTCCAGGATTGTTTGCGGCCCCAGGCAGATGAAAAACTGGCTCCCGGCGCTGTCATTGGGGTCGCCGTGCGCCATGGATAACGTGCCTTTGAGGTGCTTGTTCTTGTTGAATTCCGCCTTTATGGAGTAGCCCGGCCAGCCCAGCCCGTCGCCTTTGGGGCATCCGCTCTGAACCATAAAGTCCTTGATAATCCGGTGGAAGATATTCTTGTTATAATAACCCTCTTTGGCCAGGCGGACGAAATTTATCGTTGTATTGGGTGCCTCGCTGAAGAAAAATCGGCACTTCATCGTGCCTCGTGAGGTGTCTATCTTGGCAATCAGTTCTCCGTCGGTTGGTTTTTCCGGCTTGTTTGATTTAGGCGGGATGACGTTAATCTTCAGCATGTCAGAAGAAATCTGGTTTTGGGCGCCCTTATAATATGCCTTGATTTCCCATGTGCCCATGACCACAGCCGGAATATTGAAAACTGTTTTGGACTCGGCGCCGGCGGCCAGTGAAATCCTAGCCATCTTGGCTTTGTTATGGTCATAAACCGAAGGCGTAATCACCGAATAAGTAAAATTCTTGTCCGACGGATAAATGGTCTTTATCCGGAACGAGACCGAATCAAAATCAAGCATGGGTTTGATAATATCCATATTGTCGTGAGTCATATTGGTCAGGGTGAGCGTAATCACAATCCAGTCCCCGATAGTTACCTCGGTCTGGGCCGGCGTGGCAATCATTTTTAACGACGGCGGCGCGGCCTGACTCTCGTTGCTGGTAAATACGCCTGTGATGATAATGGCCAGGCCGGTTACAATCGCGGCCGTAAAAAGCGGGGCCCGGACGGCTTTAAGCCGGATTTTTAACTTAGCGGGAATAGACGGTTTCATTTATTGCTCGGCATTTCTCGAAATTCCAGAGAAATTGATTTTATAAACACATTCTCCATCGGTTTGGACATCTCTTTTGGGTTGCCGGGATTGGGCCCGGTTTGGATGTTGGCTATGGTATCCAAAACATCCGTGCCCTCGACCAGTTCGCCAAAGGCGGTATATTGGTTGTCCAATTTCGGAGCCGCGTCGTGGCAGATAAAAAACTGGCATCCGGCGCTGTCGTTATCCAAAGGTATCGGCGGATTCTGCGAGCTCCGGGCCATAGACAGGGTGCCTCTAAGATGCCTGTGGGCGTTGAATTCTCCTTTGATGCAATAACCCGGGCCGCCGCTGCCGTTGCCGTTCGGGTCTCCGCCCTGGATCATAAAACCCTTCATAATCCGGTGGAAGGTCAGGTTGTCATAAAACCCTTTTTTGGACTGGCGGAGAAAACTCAGCACCGTATTAGGCGCATCGTTGAAAAAGAACCGGCACTTCATCGTGCCCTTTGAGGTTTCTATTTTGGCAATCAGTTCGCCGTCGGTTGGTTTTTCCGGTTTATCAGACTTGGGCGGAACGATAGTAATCTTAAGCGGTTCGGCGGAAAACAGTTTATTGGACCCCTGATAATAGGCCGTGATTTCCCACAGGCCCAGGGTTGCGGCCGGCAGCTTAAAGGCTTCCTGGACTTGAGCCCCGGCAGCTAGTGAAATCCTGTCCAGCTGGCCAGGATTATGTTCATAAGCCGAGGGTGTAATCGCCGAATGGACAAATTTCTTGATCCCGGCTGGTTTTATCAAAAACGAGACCGAATCAATATCCAGCATCGGCTTGATGATATCCATCTTGTCAGCGGTGGTATTGGTGAAGGTCAGGGTAATCACAATCCATTCTCCGATAGTTACCTCGTTTTGTTCTACTGTAGCGGCCAGTTTTAACGGCTGAGCCGGCGGAGCGACAGCGGAGTCCCGCTCCAAGCGGGGCGGCGCGGCCTGGTTCTCGCTGCCGGAGAATCCGGCTACGCTTAATAATGCGCAGACAATAATCGCGCCGATAAGAATAGAGTTATTAAATGCCATAGACAATCCTTTCTGTTAAGCGTTTTATTTATATCAAAAAGCCATGATGGGGTCAATGAATTAACGCCACCTGTCTTTTGGTAAAAACCATTGGTTGCCCCGGTTTATGCCTGAATCCATCTAATCCTAACGCCCTGATAATCTCTTTTCTTAATTGGTCTATGCCGGTTCGCTTCAGAGCTGAAATATTTACATTTGGGATTTTAGATGTTAGATTTTTGATTTTAGGGTGCAAATCGATTTTATTTATTGCCACTATAATTGGCGCTCGGATTGTGTTTGGTAATTTAAAGATATTAAGAAACCATGGTTTTTTCTTCTTGGTGTCTTGGTGTCTTGGTGGCGGAATAATCTCATCCTTTTCCACCACCAGCACAATCACATCTGCCTTGGGGATTTCTGCCCGGGCATAGGCTATACCGATTTTTTCTATAGCGTCTCTGGTGGACTTGCGCAGTCCGGCCGTATCCACCAGCACAAACGGGAATCCGTCGATGGCAAAGACATCCTCTATAGTGTCCCGGGTCGTGCCGGGCAGATGGTGCGTAATGGCCCGGTCCTGTCCGAGCAGGGCATTGAATAGGGTGGACTTACCGACATTAGGCCGGCCCAGGATGAGAATTCGCCTGGACTGGGTCAGGGCCAGTCCGAATCCGGCTGATTCCCGCAGTTCCTTATGATTCTTGGCTGATTTTATCGCCTTTGATAAAGCGCCGTTGTATTGGTCTAACAGCACGGCCGCGGCCAAGGGCGTTTGGGCCTGCAGCAGGTATTCCAGCGCCTCGGCCTGGATTTTATCCAGCCGGCCTTGTTTATGGGCCAGGTTTATTAACTTTGGCCGGGACAGTTCCTTGGCGCCGAATCGCTTGAGCAGATAGCCGATTAAGCGGCAGGGCATTATCCCGCCGTGCGCGTTGATTTCCACGGTGTCTAACTTGGTCAAGCTATTCTTGGCCGGCGTAAAATGGATGATGACCTCGTCTATTATTTCGCCTTTAACCCTCTCCCCTTGTGGGAGAGGGGAGGGTGAGGGGGTGGAATAAATGTTCCCCAGATAAATCCGGTTCGGTTTAATCCGTCCTTTATGTTTAGCCGGCCTGAATATCTTTCCGGTTATCTCCAACGCATCCCGGCCGAATAACTCGATTATCCCGATGCCGCCTGTGCCCTGGGGCGTGGTGATGGAGAAATAATTGATATTCATAAATAACGGCTTATCTGCCTTTTGTGGACAAATACGCATGAACCAATCCCCTCAGTGTCAGATATGGCACCAGATTGGTTTTAAATGGTATGGCTGATTTGACTATCTCGGCATCGCCGCCGGTCAGCACGATTTTCAGTCCGGAAGGTTTTACCTTAATGGTCTTGACCAGTTCTTGGACGATATTCTTTACCAGTCCCGCACCACCGTGATAGACACCTGAGATAATTGCATCCTGGGTATTCTTGCCCAGAGCCACGGGCCTTTTAGACGGTAACTTTACCCAGGGCAGTTGGGCGCAGTTCTGGTAGAGCGATTTTGCCATCATACTGATGCCCGGCGCAATCACCCCGCCTAAGAATTCACCACGGCTATTGACTATGTCAAAGGTGATGGCTGTGCCGCAACTGATGACCAGAATCGGATGCTTTCCTTTAACCAGTTGCCTTGCCGCTAATGCATTGAGCAGCCGGTCCTTGCCCACCTTGGTCGGGGCATCGGTCCGGTTGATTATCGGGATATCAAAGTCGCCGCTGGACCGGGCCGTGTCGATTATCCGTGACGGTTTCTGAGCGCCATAAGGGCGCCATGGCGCTTCGGCGCCACCCGCCTTTAACGGTTTAATTTTGAATATCTTTCCCGCCCACTCAATGATAATCGGCTCGACCTCGGGATTGGTCGAGGCCACCAGGATGGTCTTGACCTTTGAGATAATCTTATTGCCGCCGTTGATGTCCAGGACCTTGCTTAAGAATGACTTATTAAGCGAGGTGTTGGGAATGCTCTCGGATGCAATAATCTTATTGGGATTAGCGAAGAAACCCAAATGGGTGTTGGTATTGCCGATGTCAATGGCTAAAATCATGATGATATTATACTTGCATCAGGGATAAAAAGCAAGATAATTATAGACGGAACGGTTGGATAAAAAGTATAAAAGAAACCACAGATTCCACTGATTATATCTTATGAAATCTGTGTTTATCTGTGCAATCTGTGGTTACGACTCTTCGGTATTTATGAATTATTTTGTTCCTGTTTTCGCGTACCTTAGCCCGGTACTTTTGGGATTGATAGTCGCCTTTCTGGTCGCCACATCTGAGTTTACCCGCCAAGGTGTAAAAAGCATAGGCAAGATGCTGCTATATTATTTGACCATACCTGTGCTTGCCGTGATGATAGTTATCGGTCTTGTTCCCAGTCCGGCGTCGTTTAATATCAGTTTTATTAATCTCCTCTGCCTGGCCGTCTTCTTCTGGGGCTGGCTGATAATGGTCGCCGGGGTCAGTTACCTGTTTATTAGGGCAGGGCTGAATAAGAACATTGCCTATATCATCGTATCATTGCTAATACTTTTGACAAACGCCACGGTATTTTATATCAATCCGTTTATCAGCGCCTGGCAGGACAATCCCGGCCTGCGCCAGTGGATAATCGGGCTGGCTGTAAAGATTAATCCGATGCTGACCGTGGCCGGTAACTTCTTCGGCCACGACCTGCTGCGGGCCCGGGCCATGTATTCGCTCTGCGATATCGGGCCGTATTACTTTTATAGCTATGCCAATTGGTTCACGCTATGGATTATTTATGTGATAATAGGCGCAGTGATGATTGGGCTGGCCTTAATCAAAAAGAATATAAACACGAATAAGACGAATACGGCGAATAAAACGAATTAGAATTATTCGTGAGATTCGTTCCATTCGTGTTATTCGTGTTCCTCTGGTTTCTTCGTGTTTTCTTGAAAGGTATTGTAACTATGAAGATTATTTTCTACCTGATGATTCCGTTTATCCTGGTGGTCGGAGCGATTATATTCCTGCTGAATGTCAAGATAGATACCAAGGATACTTTGGGCATCGGAATCGGGTTTCTGGTGGTTCTCTGGATTGCCTACTTTGTGATGCAGCGTTTCTTTAATAAGGCCATGAACCGGATTAATACTACTTCCCGCGGCAGCGGATTCCGGGTCATGACCAAGGACCGGATAAAGGAAGAACAGCAGACCCAGACCGCCGGACGCAAGTTCTACTCCCAGGGCTTGTTCCAGATTATCCACAAGGGCCAGCGTTACCGCTCCCCGGATGAGGACGAGAAATTATTCAAGATGCCGGTCTATAAAAAGCATACTGATAGCAACAGGCCGATGTCTTCTGGGTCAAATAGGGCTCATTTCGGCACAGCCGGCATCCGGGGCATGACCAACTCCGAAATCACCCCGCTCCTGGTGCTGAAGATGTCTGAAATCTACGGCGCGTACCTGTCCGAAAAGCGGTCTATTGGCCAGACCAAAGTCGCCATCGGCTATGATTCCCGTTACGGTGTCGAGATGCTGGCCTTGAGCGCCATCAGCGGTCTGAATTCAGCCGGGGTCCAGACC
Organism: Planctomycetota bacterium; assembly: GCA_016235865.1. Taxonomy (NCBI): domain Bacteria; kingdom Pseudomonadati; phylum Planctomycetota; species Planctomycetota bacterium. Next base: position 65,365 of record JACRIK010000021.1, read on the forward strand.
GTCAATTGCGGATGCATCACCACCGGCGGCCTGGCATCTTATATCACCTGCAACAAACTGGACGGCGGGGTGCTGATTACCGGCTCGCACATGCCGCATGACATGGTCGGTTTTATCATCCTCACCTCGGACGGTTCTTACCTGGATATCGAGACCTCGCGCGAACTGGAGCGGCGCTTTGATAATTACGGGCAGGCGCGCCAAGCCGTCAAGCCCGAGGGCATCGGGATTAACACCCCGGCAGTCAATCCGTCTGAGTGTTATAGGAAGTTCCTGCTCGGCAGCGTGGATGTCAATCTGATAAAGTCCAGGCATTACCGGGTGCTGTTAGACCCGGTCAACGGCCCGGCTACCCTGGTATTCCCGGATATCCTAAAGGAACTGGGCTGTGAGGTATTCCTGATAAATGATAAATTGTCACCAGTGCCCAATCGTCCGTCCGAGCCGCGCGCCAAGAACCTGACAGAGACCGCGGCCAAGGTCAAAGAGTATAAATGCGATCTGGGCATTGCCACGGATATTGATGCCGACCGGGTCCTGTTCATAGATGCGGAGGGTAAGGTATTGTCCGAGGATTTGGTGGGCGGTATATTCGCCCGCGAGGTGGTCTCGTCAGATAAGGTCTGCGTGGTGCCGGTTAATTCATCCGGGCTGATAGAAGAGGTTATCTCCAAATGCTCTGGAAAACTGGAATACTGCCGCATCGGCCAGCCCGAGACCATCAAGGCCATCAAGCAGTCCAATGCCTGTTTCTCGTATGAGGAATCAGGCAAGTATTATTTCTCCAATCAGGCATTGTGGCCTGATGCGCTCCTGTCCTCTCTCAAGTTATTGGAGATAATGGCCCGGCTCAACAAGCCGCTGGCTGAGCTGGCATCTGAATTCAGCCGGTTCTATCAGGTCAAGCATACCATACATTATGATGAATTAGCAAAGGGTAAAACCGACCACAATAAGCTATTCCAGAAGATTCAGGAACTCTGGGCCAGCGAACTCAAGGACAAGTCAGTCCGTGATGTGGTGATTGACGGCCTGAAGCGAATCTATGACGATAAATCCTGGCTGTTAATCCGCAAATCAGGCACCGAGCCGCTTATCAGGGTCTATGCCGATGCCCCGACCCAGGAGCGGGCCGAGCAACTGGTTCAACAGGGCGAGGAACTGGTGAAAAAGGCGGTTGGCCAGTTGTAAGGTGTGTGTCATCAGACCCACCAGACCAAAGAGCAGGGGATGAAATAGCTTATGAAAAAGATTGTTATGGCATTTTGTATTACAGTAATATGCATAATTATGGTGCACTACTTATTAAATTATAGAAAACAAATACCAGTAGAAAGTGTACCAATACCTCCGTCTTTTGAATTTGTCGATAACACGGTTGCATGGTGGGGCATATCCCAATCGTTTTTAGTGACTTGCTGGGATGATGGAGAAATGCGTACATGGAATCTTGATAATGGCAAGTTAATTAAGGAAAGCAAGATTAATGACTTTGACCGCAATAGGCTTTTTCTATCTCCCGTAGACAATTTTATTGCCCTAATTATTCCTCCTGATCTATCGACGATTAGGTTTATTTCTATAATAGACTCCTCGTGTAAAGAAATGGTATTAAATAAAAAACTTATGCTAATAAGGGGATTAGGTTTCTCATCTGATGGCAAGAGGTTTTTCTGCATTAACTCTTTTAAGTCATCTGTTTTAGTAATAGACGTTGATACATGTAGTATAAATTATGAGATTCCCTTTAGTCTTTTTAGCAGAACCCAAATTACTTCTGACGGTAACTTCCTAATAGAATGGCAAGAAACTAAAAAGAAGATAGAAACCTGGAAAATTAATAACAAGGGGAATAAGGCGTTACTCTCAGAAATTCCAGTTAATTATTATTTCCAGGAGATATTTGTTTCGAATGATAATAAATGCTTATACACATATCTTTCGGCAGATGGGATGTTACGGAAATATAGTATTCTTGATGGTAAAATATTGTGGGAGAAATCTGTTGGTATATTGTGCGATTCATCATGGGATGGAACGTGTTTAACCTCCTATAATGGTAAGGAAATTATAACGCTATCCTCTGATACATGTGAAGAAGTAGGAAAAGCAAAATACGACTATTCACAGACGCCAAAGATTATTTTTCGTCCATATTCTTCTTGTTATATTTATACTGCTCCCTTAGAGGTTGTGAAGACACTTAAAGAAAAAGATGGTAGCGGTGGACTAAGAGAAAGAATATATTATGCTCGTAAGGATAATATATTTAGGGTTATTGATGCGATAAGTGGAAAAGTTATGCGAACTATAGAAGTAAAAAAGTGATTCTCATGGCTTGGTGACAATTGGATGACTTATTAACGAAAGGAATATTATCTATGAAATACTCAGCAATGATACTGTCCGGTCTGATAATCGTTGGTGGGCTAGTTGTTGGTTGCGCGGCCTCGTCCGAGGCGCGGATTAAGGCCATTGGTGAAATCTCCGGCCAGGGCAAGCTGGATGAGGCCAAGGCCGAGTTCATTAAACTGCTCAAGACCGACCCGAAATGCGTCAAGGCGCATTATGAACTGGGCGGCATCTACCGGGCTCTCAATGATAATGCCAATGCCAATACGGAATTCAATACCGCGTTGAACATAGACCCGACATTTTATGACGCCTATTACGAACTCTGGGATATGGAACTGGAAAACGCCAAGGCCGAACCGGTCAAGACAGAGGCCAAGACGAGCATAAAGGCCCGGCTGGATAAACTCCTCGGCTCGGCCAAACCAACTGACAAACTCTATGCACTGGCATTTGAGATTTACGACAAGATAGACGAGAAAGCCAAGAGCGAGGAAGTCAAGCAGCTTTTCTTAAGCAAATTCCCGGACAGCGACAAGATGGACGATGTGGGCCAGACGGCATTTGAGCAGATGCTGGCCGCCACCCAGGGCGAGAACCGGCCCAAGCGCGCGCCGTTAGGCGAGGCATTTGTCCGCGATTTCCCCAGGCACAAGATGACCGATATCGTTTACCGGTTCCTGCTGGGCTATTACTGGAAGGAAGCCAAACCGCCTGACCCGGAAACCGTGTCCAGCCCCCACTGGGGGCTGAACCAGCCCATCGCAGATGGGCTGGGTGCGAAGGTCAGGCAATATGCCGGCGCCTGGACCGCGTCCAAACCCGAATCGCCCCTGGCATTGGGCACCTCAGCGTTGGTCTATGCCGAACTGAATATCGACATTGACCAGGCCGTCAAGTGGGCCAACGACGCCGTGAAATATATAATGAAGGACGCGCCGACCCTGGCCGAATGGGGCCAGAGCGATAAGAAACCGGTCTGGTATTATGAATGGCAGTTCACGGACGAAATCAGGCCGTTTCAGACCCTGGACACGCTGGGCTGGGTCTATTTCAAGAAAGGCGACTTGAGCCAGGCCGAGAAATATATCAATCAGGCCATGCAATACGAGGACTTCCACAGCCGCATCTGGTATCACCTGGGCAAGGTCTACGAAGCCCAGGGCAAATTGGACGAAGCATTGGACGCCTTGTGCCATTCGCTCATCTCGCGCAATGACGTGCCGGACGCGCCCACGGCCATTAACGAACTGCTCAAGAAGAAGTTCCCGGATATTCGCACCCAGCCCCTGCGAGCAGGGGCTGTGCAGCCCCCAGTGGGGGCTGGACACGGTACTCCCGATGCGCTGGCCGATAAGTTCCAGCAACTCCCGCGTGACCTGGCAACCAAGGCCGGCATCCCGTTCTTCACCGAGGTCACCACCGAGACCGGGCTGGCCAAGGTCAGCGGCCGCGGTGTGGCCTGGGGCGATTATGACAACGACGGCAGGCAGGACATACTATTTAACGGCAGTTATCTCTGGCGCAACAAGGGCGACGGCACATTTGAGGACGTCACGGCCCAGGCCAAGCTGACCGGCGGATACGGGTCCGGCGTCTGGGCTGATTACAATAACGACGGGTTCCTGGATTTCTTTGCCTTTGGCGATGCTGATGCGCTCTGGAAAAATAACGGGGACGGCACGTTCACCAATGTCACGGCTGAGGTCAATCCCAAGATGAGCGATGGTTATCCGACATTAGCCGTTGGCTGGGGCGATTATGACCGGGACGGATTCGTGGATTTGTATGTGGCCAACTACGAACGTCCCTTTGGGGTGGGCAATCCGGACTTCCTCTGGAAGAATATCAAGGGCGAGAGATTCGAGGACGTCACCGCTTCAGCCGGTGTGGTGCCGACCAAGAACATGTGCGGCCGGGGCGTGAACTGGGGCGATTACAACAACGACGGCTGGCTGGATATCTTCGTCTCCAATTACCGGCTCAACCCGGACTTCCTCTGGAAGAACAACGGGAACGGCACGTTCACCAACGTGGCCCGCGAGGTCGGTGTGGAAGGCAAGCCGGTCAACAACGCCTACGGACATACTATCGGCTCAGAGTGGGCTGATTACGACAACGACGGCAACCTGGACCTGTTCCAGGCCAACCTGGCCCATCCCCGTTACATCACATTTTCCAATATGAGTTACCTGCTCCACAATAACGGAGCGTCCCGATGCCCCGAAGGGATACGGGGCGCTCCGCTCGTGAGCATCGGAGCGCCGGAGTATCATTTTACCGAATGCCGCCGTGAATCGGGTATCAGGTATGAAGAGACCCACTCCGATGCGGCCTGGGGTGATTTTGACAACGACGGACTGCTGGACCTGTATATCGCGTCCTGCTATCCCAATGTCCCGTCATTCCTTTATCGCCAATCGCCCAAGGGTAAATTCACCGATGTTACCTGGCTGACCGGCACCCGGGCCACCGACACCTGGGGCTGCACCTGGGCTGACTATGACAACGACGGCGACCTGGACCTGATGGTCTGCGAGCAGGGCAAGGTGCATCTGTTTAGAAATGAAATGATTTCTAATACTGTCATTGCGAGCGAACCCAAAGGGGGAGCGCGGCAATCTCACAATTGGCTTGAGGTTAAACTGGTGGGCAAGGATTGCAACAAGTCAGCCATCGGCGCCCGGCTAATATTGAAAACTAAACCACAAGGAGAAATACCGATAATTTCCCTATCCGTATTAAACAAACCCGGGAGGTCTAGTCAGCAGTACATGCGTGAAGTTGAGGGTGGCAAGGGTGCGGGCAATCAAAACTCGTTGGTCCAGCATTTCGGGTTAGGGGACTATAACGGGAAGCTGGATTTGTCCGTGCGCTGGCCCTGCGGCAAGACCACCACGCATCAGGTGGAACCCAATAAGATTGTGACTATCCAGGAGCCGTAGTGAGGGTAGGGTAGAGGTGTTGCCGGGATCAGAACGTTTGTACCAGATTTGGGGCTATTTTTCTTATTACCCCTTGATTTACCTTGAGTTATATCGTTTTTTACATAAATCAGACTACAGGGGGGGGTACCCCGGGTATACCCACCCCCTCCCCCCGGTATACCCGGCCTGGCTTTTGGGATAATATTATGTTAGTTTTGAGCTAACATAACATTAGCTTTGAACTAACATAATATTAGTTTTGAGCTAATATAACCTTAGCTTTGAGCTAATATAATATCAGCTTTGAACTAACATAACCTTAGTTTTGAGCTAACATAACATTAGCTTTGAACTAACATAACGTTAGTTTTAAGCTAACATAATATTAGTCCATTCAGGCCGGGGTTTTTAAACAAAATCAGATTTTTCAGGTCCGCTTTTGATTCTTGGTTAGAGGGACTTTATTGTTTTAGTCGGGGATAATGCGATTGTGCCGGTTGTATCCGGCTCATTCCAATACGCCTTTATGGACGGGTCAGGAGATGTTAGTGTCACGTTCAACCCGTATGTAATCGGCTACGTGGTGTAAACCACGGGAGGCACTGAGGCACGGAGAGGAATCTGGGACGCAGACTCCACGAACCCTGACGCCCGTACGGGCGGAACAGGTAAACGCAGATAAGACGGATTTTATAATGAGGCCAGGAGATCGGGATGGATTCAAACTTTATCGCCAGTATCGGACTAAGGCAAAACCTCCTCCCACTTGGGCTTCTCCGGTAACTAGAATCTTATTGTCCGGCTGTAGGGTCATGGCTTTGGCATAATCATCACCGCTTCCGATATCCGTGGTGACTATGCCGTCCGCGCCGAAGCTGGCATCTAATTCTCCGGCGGCGGTATACCGCACTACGATAAAATCATCGTTAACGCCAGTCCAGGCACGTCCGGCGACCAGAATCCTGCCGTCCGCCTGCAGGGATAGGGCTTGGGCATTTTCATAACCGCCTCCGATAATGGTGATGACCACGCCATTTGCACCAAAGGTCGTATCTAATGCGCCGGCGGCGGTATATCGCACTAAGACGATATCATCATTAGTTCCATTCCATATACTTCCGGTGACCAGAATCCTGCCGTCCGTCTGCAGGGCTAGGGCAAAGATATCTTCATGACTGCTTCCGATAGTTGTGGTGACAATGCCGTCCGTATCAAAGGTGGTGTCGAGCGTGCCGTTAGTGTTGTAACGCGCTAAGGCAAAATCATCATCACCGCCATTATTAGCGTCTCCGGCGGCGATAATCTTTCCGTCCGGCTGCAGGACCAAGGCAAAGATATTTTCATAATTGCTCCCGATAGTCGTGGTGACAATGCCGTCCGTATCAAAGGTGGTGTCGAGCGTGCCGTTGGTGTTATAGCGCACCATGGCAAAATCACTATCAGCGACATTATTAGTAGCTCCGGCGGCGATAATCTTTTCGTCCGCCTGCAAGACCAGGGCATAGGCAACATCGTCACTGCTTCCGATAGTGGTGGTGACTACGCCACCTGTGCCGAAGGTGGTATCTAATGTGCCGGTGATGGTATATCGGGCTAAGGCAAAATTATAATGAACGCCATTATTGACTCGTCCGGCTAAGATACTCTTTCCGTCCGCCTGCAGAGCCATGGCATTTACCTCACTACTGCTTCCGATAGTGGTAGTGACCGCGCCATTTGTGCCAAAGGCGGTATCTAATGTGCCGGTGATGGTATATCGCACTACGGCAAAATCAAAACTAGCGCCATTCCAGGCATTTCCTGCGACCAGAATCTGACCGTCCGCCTGCAGGGATATGGCATAGGGAGAAACGCCGCTTCCGACAGTGGTGGTGACTATGCCGCCGGTGCCGAAGGTGGTGTCCAGGATTCCGGTGGAGAAGAGCGGGCCGCTGGAGCCGGAGGGTGGGTCTTTGTAGCACATACCGCCGTATCCGGCCATAATGGCAACAGATAAGATTATTCCCAGTCCTAGTTTAATTGTGGTTTGATGTGTCACGATTAGCTCCTTTGGTTAAACTGTTATAAATAATATAACCGGCCTGGATGGTTTGTCAAGGAGAATCAGATATTTTAGGCAGATTGCTAACGCAGGACATGTCGTTTAAACAACCAATAAATAATAACCAATGAAGAAAGTGGAATGGGACGCGGATTATCAGGATTATCCGTGTTAATCTGTGTGTATCTGTGGTCGCAGTCCTTCTTAAAATATTTTGCATAAATATTTATAAAATACTTGACATTTCCACAAATATCTGTATAAGTATGCAGTATTACTGAATAGTTATACAGAAGGGGGTAAGGTGGCCCGCCTGCGCTGAAGCTGCGGCGAGGTCTAAGAGCCAGTAACTCGCTACGCCCTAACTGGCTCTAAGAGAGGTTTATATATGAAAGAGAAATTGAACAGGCAATCAGAGATAGCCAAGATAATCAAAAAACATCAGGTGTTTACCCAGGATGGATTGCTAAAGCATCTCAAGCATGCCGGTATCCGGGTGACCCAGGCCACGCTGTCCCGGGATATTGCTGAGATGGGGATTGTCCAGGTGCCGGGTTTAGCCGGACGTTATTACCAGATGCCCTCGGCGGTCAATGTCCCGGTGGCGCCGGCTGAACTCATCCGGCGGTTCGGCAGTTACGTGGCGACTATTAAACATTCGGGCAATCTGATTGTGGTCACGACCCTGCCGGGCGAGGCCTCAGGCGCGGCCCGGTTGGTGGATGAGCTGAATTTCAAAGAGATACTCGGCACGATTGCCGGAGATGATACCGTTTTAATCGTGGCGGATGGTAATAAATCCGTGTCTAAAATAATGTCAGTGTTGAAGGTAAAATGAATATGATTAATAACCATGTTAAGTTAGCCATAATCGGAGCCGGGAATATCGGCTTGTCCATTGCCAAGGGGTTGGTGGCCTCGAAACATCTTTCGGCCGGCCAGATTATCCTGACCCGGCGGAAAACCGGTCCGCTGGATTCATTCGCCCAAAAGGGCTATGTGGTCATGTCCGATAACCAGGAGGCGGTCAAGCGGTCCGGGATTATCATTATCGCGGTCCGGCCCCAGGAGATTAACGGGATACTGCGCCAGATAGCGCCCAAACTGGCGGCCCACAAGCATCTCCTGATTTCGGTGGTTTCGGGCGTGGCAATCAGCCAGATTGCCGGCCAGATTAATAAAAAGGTGGCGGTTGTCCGGGCCATGCCCAATATCGCCGCGGCTATCAGGGAGTCAATGACCTGTATCTGTGGGGATGACCAGTCCGCGGTTAAGCGGGCCGCGGAGGTTTTCGGGCTGGTCGGCGAGACGGTGATTATAGACGAAGGCCAGATGATTCCGGCCACGGCGCTGTGCGCCTGCGGGATTGCTTTTTTTCTCAGGGCCATCAGGGCGGCCTCGCAGGGCGGGATTGAAATCGGGTTCCATCCCGAGGAATCCATCAGGATGTCAGCCCAGACCGCCAAGGGCGCAGCCGCGTTGCTGCTTAATTCGGAATATCATCCGGAAATGGAGATTGACCGGGTGACTACCCCGAGAGGGTGTACCATTGCCGGATTGAACCAGATGGAGCATAGCGGATTCAGTTCCGCCATGATAAAAGGGATTCTGACCTCGTCGGAAAAGGCCGAGGATTTGTATAATAATTCTGACGGCGCCCGTAAGCGCCCTTAGGGGCGAGATGATATCCGGAAACTGCCGGGCAATAAACAACAGCAAGATATTAAAAACATTAACCCCGACAAATGCTGTCGGGATAAGAGACAGTAAGTCGCTTCGCTCCTAACTGTCTCTAAAAGGAGAGTAAGAGAATGAAAGAACGAATTGTTATGGCCTACTCTGGTGGCTTGGATACCTCGGTGGCTATCAAGTGGCTCCAGGAGAAATACCATGCCGAGGTGATAACCGTAATCGTGGATGTCGGCCAGGGCGGCGACCTGGAGGCGGTCCGGAAAAAGGCGCTGACAATCGGGGCGGTCAAGTCCATCCTGATTGACGCCAAAGAGGAGTTTGTGGCCAAATACATTCTGCCGGCTATCAAGGCCAATGCGGCTTATGAGGATAGTTATCTCTTAGCCACGGCTCTGGGCCGGCCCTTGATTGCCCAACTGCTGGTCAAGGTGGCGGCTCAGGAAAACGCTACGGCTGTGGCGCACGGCTGCACCGGCAAGGGCAATGACCAGGTCAGGTTCGATGTGGCGGTCAAGGTGCTCAATCCGAAACTGAAGATTATCGCGCCGGCCCGGGAATGGGATTTCACCCGGCCTTCGGCTATTGAATACGCCCGGGCCAACGGGATTCCGCTGGACGGGATTATCAAGACCAAGATTTACAGCATTGACGAGAATCTCTGGGGCCGGAGCATTGAATGCGGCGTGCTGGAAGACGCCTGGTTCGAGCCGCCGGAGGATGCCTTTGATATGACTACATCGCCGTCGGCCGCGCCGGATATGCCGACCTACCTGACTATAGATTTTGAAAAGGGCGTTCCGGTCGGATTGGATGGCCAGAAGATTGAGCCGCTGGCGCTGATTAATTCGCTCAACATCATTGCCGGGGCTAACAGCGTCGGACGGATGGACCATATCGAGAACCGGCTGGTGGGCATAAAATCACGGGAGGTCTATGAATGCCCGGCCGGGACGGTCCTGCACATGGCGCATCAGGCCATGGAGTCGATGACCCTGACCCGGGACATGGCTCATTTCAAGAAGCTGATAGAGCAGAAATATTCGGAGCTGGTTTATTACGGGCTGTGGTTTTCGCCGCTCAGGGAGGCGCTGGACGCCTTTGTGGAAACCACCCAGCAGACCGTGACCGGCAAGGTCCGGATGAAACTATATAAAGGCACCTGCACGGCAGTTGGCCGGCAGTCGCCGTTCTCTTTGTATAACGTGAAACTGGCCACCTATGAGGCCGGGGATACCTTTAACCACAAAGCGGCTGAAGGTTTTATCCATCTCTGGGGCCTGGACCTGCAGACCTATGGCAAGGTCATCCGGAAGGCCAGCCAACCGGCGCCTGAGGCCGCGGTAACGGCCGAGGTTAATTGCCCGGTAACTGCGATTGATACCTGCTATACGGGGTAATTTATCGTATGGAGTTTCAAAGTCCCCTCTATCAAGAGGGGATTTAGGGGTGTGTCGGTTAGTAATTAACACACCCCCTGCCCCCTCTTTTTAGAGGGGAGTAAAAGGAATATGACAAAGACATTGTGGTATAAGAGTAAAAAAGGATTGACCAGCGGCCTGATAGATGGTTTTCAACAGTCATTCTCAGTGGATAAGCGGCTGACTGATGAGGATATTGCCGGCAGTATCGCCTATGCCCAGGCGCTCAAGCAGGCCAAGGTGTTGTCAGGCAAGGAAACTATGACTATCAAGAAGAACCTGTTAAAGATGAAGAAGCAATTTGCTGTTCGCAACGGCGCCAAGGCAGAGGATGTTCACACGGCTGTGGAAATGGAATTAACCAAGCTGTCCGGTAAGATGGCCGGGAAGATTCATACCGGCCGGAGTCGGAACGAGCAGGTGGTAGCGGACGAGCGGCTGTATCTCAAAAAGGCCGTGGCCGGGATTCAGGCGGAGATTCATAATCTGCAGCAGGAGATTGTCAGCCAGGCCCAAACACATATCAAGGTGATAATGCCCGGCTATACCCATCTCCAGCAGGCCCAGCCGATTTTGTTCAGTTACTACCTGATGAGTTGGTTCTTTGCCCTGGAGCGGGATAAGAACCGGCTGAGCGATTGCGCCCGGCGGATTGACGTGTCTCCGTATGGTTCCGGCGCCCTGTCCGGCAATTCCTATAAGATTGACCGGCGCAAGCTGGCTAAGCAATTGGGTTTTGGCGGTGTTTCTGATAATGCCCTGGACGCCATCAGTGACCGGGATTTTATCATCGAGTGTCTGTCCGGATGCGCCATTCTGATGATGCATTTGAGCCGGGTGTGCGAGGATTTGGTTATCTGGTCCACCGGCGAATTTGGGTTTGTCCGGATGGCCGAAGGCATTGCCACCTCAAGTTCTCTGATGCCCCAAAAGCATAATCCGGATGCGCTGGAACTTATCAGGGGCAAGACCGGCCGGGTCTATGGAAACCTGTTCAATATCCTGACCGTGATGAAAGGACTGCCCGGCGGATATAACAAGGATATGCAGGAAGACAAGGCGCCGATGTTTGACAGTGTGGACACGGTCCAAGAATGCCTGAAGATTCTGGCGCTGGCAATCAAGACCATGAAGATATTCCCGGACCGGATGAGCCGGGCGATAAACAGCCGGATTTTAGCCACTGATATTGCCGATTATCTGGTCAAAAAGGGCGTGCCGTTCAGGTCCAGCCACCATATTGTCAGCAAGCTGGTGCGCTACGCCATAGCCAAACAGCAGCCGGTCGAGTCGCTGAAGATAAATGAGTTCAGGCGTTTTTCTAAATTATTTGATAAAAGCGTTTATAAATTGTTTGATATAAAGAAATCGATTGAATCGAAAAACACCCTGGGCGGAACCGCTACGCCGATGGTGAAGCAGCAGATAAAAATAGCGCGGAAGTTATTAGAGCCAGTTTGAGTTTAGCGAATTACTGGCTCTTATCCCGCCATAGGCGGAGTTGAAGTAAATAATAGTTACCCGGACAGCGAAACTGCAGAAAACACTTGACGGGGCAGATTTTTAGTCTATCGTATGTAATTTCAAATATGAAATTCCAACAGCACTTAACCTTGCGTGTTAAGCGCTGGACTGTGTTAGGCAACCGTGCTAATACGACCCAGCACTTTGCGAAGCATAGTGCTGCCCGAAGGGAGTTGCCGAGCTAAGCGAGGCCTAACTGGTTATACCCGTTTCCATTTCATTTGCCGCATTAATCAGGTAGGGGAAGTGACAGGAGAATTTATGTTGAAAGTCGGGGTGGTCGGCGCGACCGGTTACGCCGGGCGCGAATTGATAAAGATTTTGCTGAGGCATCCCAAGGTCAAGATAACCTCAGTCAGCGCCAGCGGCAACAAAATCGAACCTATCTCGGATGTATTCCCGGTATTCAGGAATCATCTGGATTTGATATGCGGCGAGTCGGACCCGAAGGCAATAGGCCGGGTAGCTGATTTTATATTTCTGGCCCTGCCGCATCGGGTTTCCATGAGCTTTGCGCCGCAGTTCCTGGAGTTGAATAAGAAGGTGGTGGATTTAAGCGCTGATTATCGCCTGAAGGATGAATCGTTGTATGAAACCTGGTATGGCGTAAAGCATTCCAGCCCCCGGCTGCTGGCCGCGGGTGTTTACGGTCTGTCGGAATTGTACCGGAAAGACATTGCTAAGGCCAGGCTGGTAGCCAACCCCGGTTGTTATCCCACCTCGGCCATTCTCGGGTGCGCGCCGCTGCTTAAGAAAGATTTGGTTGAAGCAGACCGGATTATCATTGACGCCAAGTCAGGAGTGACCGGCGCCGGCCGGGTGCCGGCCAGGCCGTTGCAGTTTTCCGAGGTGAATGAAAACCTCAAGGCCTATAAAATAAACCAGCACCAGCATATGCCGGAAATAAATCAGGAGCTGTCCCGGCTGGCTAAATCAAAGATTGAGGTAACTTTTGTGCCGCATCTGGTTCCGATGAACCAGGGTATGCTGTCAACGATATATTTTAATCTCAAGAAGGAATTGGTTGCGAAAGATTTAATAACGCTATACCGGAATTATTATAAGGATGAACCGTTTATCCGGGTTTTGGATGAGGATGTTTTTCCCGAAACCGGGCATGTCCTGAATACCAATTTTTGCGATATCGGAATAAAGGTCACCGGCCGGAAAGCGTTCGTAGTAACCGCCATTGATAATCTCTGGAAAGGCGCGGCGGCCCAGGCGGTCCAGAATATGAATATTATGGAGGGTTTTGACGAGAAAGCGGGTTTATTATAGATGAGAAAAATATCAGGTTCCGTAACCGCGCCTAAAGGGTTCCTGGCCGCCGGCATCAAGAGCGGCATCAAGGAGAATAAGCTTGATTTAGGATTAATCTTCAGCAAAGTGCCGGCGCTGGCTGCCGGGGTTTTTACCCGTAATGAGATAAAGGCGGCGCCGGTAGAAATCTGCCGGGAATATCTGAAAGACGGCCGGGCCCATGCCGTTATTGTTAATAGCGGCAATGCCAATTGTCTCAGTGGACAGAAGGGATTCAATCAGGCCGTTGACATTACCAGGCATTTATCAGCCCGGCTGGGGATTCGGACCGAGGATGTGCTGATAGCATCTACCGGCGTTATCGGCAAGCCGTTCCCGGCTGATAAAATAATCGCCGCCATACCGGAGTTGGTGAATAAACTGAGCCGGTCCGGCGATATTACCGTGGCCAAAGCTATCATGACGACTGATTTGGTTCTTAAGAAGGTTGCCGTGAGTATAAAGATCGGCGGCTGTAATGTGAAAATCGGCGGCATCGCCAAGGGCTCCGGAATGATACATCCAGACATGGCCACGATGTTGTGTTTCCTGACCACCGACGCTTCTATTGAGTCCGGCGCGTTGAGCCAAGCCCTGCGCGATGCGGTTGACGAATCCTTTAATGCCATAACAGTTGACGGCGATATGAGCACCAATGACTCCGTATTGATTTTGGCGAATTCTCTGGCCGGTAACCCCCGGATAAAGACGGGCACCGGGCATTACCGAATATTCTATGATGCGTTGAAATATGTTGCCTCCTATCTGGCGAAAGAGATAGCCAAGGATGGCGAAGGCGCCAGTAAATTCGTTGAGGTGGCGGTAACCGGCGCTAAGAATAAATCTGATGCCCAAAAGATAGCTGATCGGATTGCTAATTCGAGTTTGGTCAAGACAGCCATTGCCGGTGAAGACCCGAATGTCGGCCGGATTGCCTCTGCCGCCGGCGCCGCCGGGGTAAGATTTGATGCGGCCAGGTTAGAAATCTATCTGAGCGGGCTGAAGATAATGGGCCAGGGGAAAATATATGACCAAGCCCGGGCGCGGGCCAGGAGATTGCTGCAGAATAACGCGATTAAAATAACCGTCAATCTTAATATGGGAAAAGCCACCGCGACCAAATGGACCTGTGATTTGACCGAAGGATACATAAAAATAAATGCAGCATATAATTAAAAAGGCCGAGGTTTTGATAGAAGCCATACCATACATCAGGAAATTCCGGCATAGCGTTACCGTGGTCAAGCTGGGCGGCAGCCTGGAAGACAACGGCCGGGCCATTACCGAAATCCTCAAGGACATTATATTCTTAAGCTCGGTCGGAATTAAGGTGGTCCTGATTCATGGCGGCGGACGGCGCATTAGCGCCCGGATGGCGCAGGCCGGCTTGCAGCCTGAATTCGTGGACGGTCTGAGGGTGACCAATCGAGCCGTTATCAAGATTGTCAAGAAGACGCTGTATGAAAGGAACCTGGAATTAACCCGGCAGATCAAGCGTTTGGGCTGGAAGGCCAGGTCGCTCTGCGGCAAAAGAAACGAGATAATCTGGGCTGATAAACTGAAGCCTCAGGGTAAGGATATCGGTTTTGTCGGCGAGGTGTCATCGGTGCATACCAGACCGATTGTCAAGGCGTTTAATATCGGTGAGATACCGGTATTGACCCCTTTGGGTTTTGGCAACGACGGCCAGACCTATAATATCAACGCCGACCAGGCCGCTTGCGATATTGCCGCCTCATTAAAAGCTGAAAAGTTCGTTTTGATTACCGATATCAAGGGGATTCTTAGGAACAAGTCGGACGAGTCGACCATTATTCCCACCCTGACCATAAAAAAGGCGCAGGCCTTAATAAGGAAAGGTGTTATTAACAGCGGGATGATTCCCAAAGTGAAGTCAATTATCAGCGCCTTAAGGCACGGCGTCAAGAAGACGCATATTATTGACGGCAGATTAGCCCATGCCATTCTGCTGGAGATTTTCACCGATAAAGGCATTGGAACGGAGATAGTAAAATGAGTTTAACCGAAGATGTGGCAAAATTGTATCAGCAATATGTCATGCCGACTTACACCAAAACGCAAACGGTCCTGGTCCGGGGCAAGGGCATCAAGGCGTATGACATAGAAGGAAAGGAATTCCTCGATTTCTTCCCCGGCTGGGCCGTATCCGGCATCGGTCATTGCCATCCCAAAGTGGTTTCGGCTATCAGGGAACAGGCGAAGAAAATGATTCACGTATCCAATAACTTTTATAATGAATTGCAGGCGCGCCTGGCCAAGAAAATAGCCGAACATTCGTTTGACGGCAAGGTATTTTTCTGCAACAGCGGGGCCGAGGCGGTTGAAGGCGCTATGAAACTGGCCCGCCGGTTTGGGTATCCGTCCCGATATGAAATAATCACCATGGAGAATTCCTTCCACGGACGGACGCTGGCGGCCATTACCGCGACGGCGCAGCCGAAATACCAGGAAGGTTTCGCGCCGCTGCCGGCCGGTTTCAGTTACGCTCTTTTTAACGATTTGGAGGCGGTTAAGGCCAAGATAACGGAAAAAACCGTGGCCATAATGCTGGAGCCGATTCAGGGAGAAGGCGGCGTTAATGTGGCCGCGCCGGATTTTTTAACCGGCCTGAGAAAGATATGCGATGAGAAAAAGATACTCCTGATATTTGACGAGATTCAAACCGGCATGGGCCGAACCGGCCGGATGTTCTGTTACCAGCATTATGATGTCGTGCCGGATATTATGACATTGTCAAAAACACTGGGCGGCGGATTCCCGATCGGCGCGTTTATCGCCCGGCGTGCGATTGCCGATACCTTGCAGCCGGGGATGCATGCCTCGACCTTTGGCGGCGGGCCGCTGGCCTGCGCGGCCAGCCTGGCAGTATTTGAAGCGATTGAGAATGGTGACTTGGCCGCCAAAGCGGAGAAAAGAGGCCGCTACCTGCGCAAGAAACTCCTCCAGCTAAAGAAGGATTTCAGTTTTATCAAGGCCGTCAGGGGAAAAGGGCTGATGCAGGGGCTGGAACTTGAAGTGGAAGGCGCGCCGATAGTCAACAAATGCCTGGAGCGGGGATTGCTTATAAATTGCACCCATAAAACAGTTTTAAGGCTGATGCCGCCAATGACCGTAAAGAATAAAGAAATTGATACAGCCATCGCTATTTTACAGGATGCGCTTAAATAAGAAAGACTAAAAATGAAGACAGCTCTGCTTAATGCGTTGGTTAACGACCGGACCGCGCATCCGGAACGGATGGCTGCGACTGTCGGACGGATAAAGGAGGTTTTGGATATCACCTGTCCGGCCAAGGCTCGGATGATATCTGACCATTATTTGAAGGCCGTATCCAAGGATAGTAATGGGAACGGACTGGTGCACCTGTCTCCGGCCGGAATCACCAAACTGGTTAATGCGTTGCTTAAAGAATTGTTATCGACTCAGGTAAGGAAGACTATATCGCTTCTGAACGATTCTGATGTTTCCACAGATGAGGCAGTGGCTATGCACGAGAGATTCAAGATACCGGTTTCGCGGCTGGAAAAGGATTTGGTGTTTGTTCGGGCCCAGGGCCCATGGCTCTATGACACGCTGGGCAACAAGTATCTGGATATGGACAGCAACTACAGCGCGACGAATCTCGGCAATGAGAACAAGGAAATCGCGCTCGGGCTCTTCAACCAGGCCAGCCAGCTGATTGGCACCAAGGAAGACCGGGTCCATATCCCGCGGACCCGATTCCTGAACGTGATTCATCCGATGATGCCCAAGGGCCTGACCCAGTTTTACTGGCAGAATTCAGGCGGCGAGGCGGTGGACAAGTCGCTCAAGATTGCCAAGGCCTATACCAAGCAGAAAGGCGTGATTGCATTAAAGAACGGATTCCACGGCCGGACCCACGGCGCGGTGGCCGTGACATATAATCCGGCCTATCGGACGCCGTTCATGCTGGATAAAGAGGATTGGGTCCATTTTGTAGAGGCGAATGATTCAGCAGCAGTGGAGAAACTATTCAAGCAGGGTAAGGCCCGGATTATTATTATGGAGTTAATCCAGAGCGAAGAAGCCGGCATCAGGCCGCTCAAGCCGGAATTCGTCAAGAAGGTCCGGCAACTCTGCGATAAATATAACGGCGTGATGATAAGCGACGAGGTCCAGACCGGATTCGGCCGGTGCGCCACCAAGCCGGGCGAGTGGTGGGCGTCCCAGACCTACGGCGTGGTGCCGGACATTATGGCCATCGGCAAGTCATTCGGCGGCGGGTATCCGGTGACGGCGGTGGTGACCAATCAGCATATCAGCGATGCCATGAAACCCGGTTATGACGGTTCGACCTTTGGCGGCAATCCCATGGCCATGGTCGCGGCCTATATCGCCACCCGGCAGATGCGGGAAAAGGATATTACTTCCAATGTTGTGGCCCGGTCAAGGCAGTTGAAAGATGGGCTGAAGAAACTCAAGAAACAGTTCCCCAAACTAATCGGTGAAATCCGCGGCCTGGGGCTGATGATTGGTTTTGAACTGCCTGACAAAGAGGCGGTCTGTAAAATGCAGGAATTGCTTAAAGAATACCAGATACACTCGTCGCTGTCCACGGATAATGCGATAAGGTTATTGCCGCCATTGATTATCTCAAAGTCGGAAGTGGCCTTTACCCTAAAAGGCATTGGACAAGCGCTGGCTCAGCTTTAATTAAAGCGACTATGCCTTTTTCTCTTCCGGCGCTGGTGTTGCGGCTGCTACCGGTGCGACGACTGGCGTTGCTGCTGGTTTGGCCGGTGCAGTAGCTGCCGGCGCGGCGGATGGGGCTTCTTTCTTGCCTTCTTCTTCTTTTTTGGCCGGGAGTTTCCGGCCGGTCATAGCCCGGACCTTGCGCTGGGCCCTTCTCAAACTCTTATGCAGGGTTCTGGCCTCGGCTAGTTTTGATTTGTCGGTATTCTTGTCGGCTTCCTGGACCTTGGTTTTGAGTACCTTTACCTTGGCTTGAAGTTCTTCTACTTTTACCATCTTATTTTCCTCTCCATTTCTGATTTTATGCTTGACTTTTTATGTTTAATCTGGTAGTATTTATAATAATTCAATAAGATTGTCCATAAAATAGGTAAATATCATTTTCAGGGAAACTTTATAGAAGTAAGGGTGTTTATGACATTACCTAAACCAACAATCTGTTTAATAGGAGGATAAAATGAAGATAAAGCATTATATCGCGTTCTGCTTGATAATGTTTTTAGCGTTCAATGTTATAAATCTTGAAGTATCAGGCGCGGGCGGCAGGCCGGCCCCGGCGCCCCGGCCAGCGGCTCCCAAGCCAGCGCCGGCTCCCAAGCCATATAACCCGCCTCAAAAACCGCCCAGCAGCAATAATCCTGGCACGGGCGGTTCAACCGGCTCCGGCTCTTCCTCAGGCACCGCAGCCGATGCGCCAGAAATATTAGAGCTCAACTGGCAGGCCGATACGCTTTCGTCCGCAATCAACACCGCTTCCCATGAGAAAAAGGTTGTGTTTGTGTATTTCTATTTTAACAAAGACAAGGAAGATTTTCCGGCTAACTACGACGCCAAACTGCAAAAGTTATCAAGCGAAAAATATATATTTGCCAAGATATTAGTGGTTACTGACAAAGACAAAAATGGTCGGGTGTTTATCAGCGATGGGAATGCCTCATTTTTCGAGAAGCACAAACTGGCCCATTCAGCCATTGGAGTAGCGTTCGACCCTTACGGCAACCTGATGGACAAACTCGCTCCTCCGATGTCGGCGCCTAAAATCGTCCCCTTTATGGAGAATGCCGAGAAAAAATATGAATCTATCCTGACTGATTTGGACAACCGGTATGAACGGGCTGACAAGATGTTTTCGGAACTGGAATCAACTCCGGAAAAGGATAAGGAATTAAGGAAGGGCAAACTTATTCCTGAAGCAACTAAAACCCTGTTGAGCATAGTTAACAGTATTTATGAAGGGTATCAGTCCGTAGAAAAGGCGAATACCAAGCTGGGCGAGTTAAATGAAGATGGCCGGGCCGAATACCTGAAGTTAATGAAAGAATATGCTTTGCTGGACAAGGAATTGCGCGACCCTAAGTCCGTTACGCCTGAGATGGAGAAACTGATGAAGATATATAAGGGTTTGCCGGTGGAACAGGAAATCAAAGATGCCATGAAAGATGTAAAAGAAAAGAACATTCCGGAAAAAGCGGTAAAGGAGCTGGAAAAACCTGCTGCGCCGCCGGCATCCAAGGATGAATCGGAAGATGACCATCAGGGGCACGGTGAGACTACGCCTCCTGAAGAGCAGCATGGCCCGGATAACAAGTAAGTCACCGTTGGTTAGTCGGTGTTTTTGATTCTTTTTAGGAATGCCTGATAATCCCGCGGCGTGTCTATTCCGTAAAATGCCTTATCAATCAGTGCCACCTTTATTTTGAATCCGTTCTCCAGCGCGCGTAGTTGTTCCAGCCTCAGTTCTTTCTCCGACTTGGTCTGGGGTAGCTTAACGAATCTTAACAGCGCATCTTTTTTGTATCCGTAAATCCCGATATGTCGGTATAATGGCGAATGGCGAGTGGCGAGTGGCGAGTGGTGAATAACTCTCATAAACCCGACCGCCAGGTTATTTTGGGCCACCCGCACCTTTACCTTATTCATGTCAGGCATATCTTTCTTGTCTAACCGCGCGGCCAGGGTGGCGATATCCACATCCTTATTACGCTGCAGGATGGCAATGACTTTGTCCACTGCCTTGGGGTCTATTTGCGGCTCATCTGCCTGGACATTGATGACATATTGGTAGGGCAGATGCCGGGCCACTTGGGCAATCCGCTCGGTCCCGCAGGTGTGATACCTTGAGGTCATGCGCGCCTCGGCCTTGAATTCCTTGCCTGCCTTAAAGACCCGCTTGTCATCGGTGGCAATAATTATCCGGTCAACTAATTTACATTTTAATGTTTGTTCGTAGGTGTGCTGCATCAGGTATTTACCGCTGGTTTTTAGAAGGACCTTGGCCGGCAGGCGGGTTGAGCCGTACCGGGCCGGAATAACCACTAATGTTCTGCATTCTGTATGCCGCATCCTGTATCCTTACTTTATCTGTTTTAATAAATTTACTATTTCCGCATCATCCGGATTTAATGCCAAGTATTTCTCCAATATCTCTGTAGCCTTTGGCAAGTCTTTCAACTTGTAATAGGTAATACCCAGATTTTTGTAATAAGCCGCATTATTCGGCTTGAGCGCCACCGCCCGCTCAAAATCACTAATCGCTTCATTATACCGTTTCTGATTGTTGTAGGCAAATCCTCGGTTGTTATAGGCGTCAGCCATTTTGTTATCCATTGACAGTGCTTTGGACAGGTCCTCAATAGCCTCATTATATTTCTTGGTGTTGACATAAACCAGGCCTCGGTCATAATAGGCCTTGGCGCTGGCCGATGACTTAATCACGAAAGACAGGTCTTCGAGCGCCTCATCATAGTCTTTTCTCTGGGCATATACCAGCCCGCGGTGATGATAAGCATCCAGGTATTGGGGTACCAGTTGGATGGCCTTATCAAGGAATCTTAATGCTTCGTCAAAGTCCTTGAGATTGAAATAAACCGCGCCCAGATTGAAATAGGTGCCCGGGCAGTCCTCCTCGAATCGGGCCGCCTTAATCAGGTCATCCAGTGCTTCGTTGAACCGGCCTTCTTTGAGATATGTCACGCCCCGGCTCTTGTAGGCCTCGTGGAAACTGTCGTATAGCTTCAGGCAGGCCGTAAAGTCCAGTATAGCCAGCTTATTATTATTGCGGTTGAGATTATCCACCCCGCGGTTGTAGAGGATTAGCCCGACAAACTGCTTCTTGGTCAGGACATGGAAACTGATGATGTCAGGCGTGCTGTAGTTCTGAATCTTGTTGCCGATAAGTTTCTTAATCTGTTTGACGTATTCCTCGTCTTTTATTTCGGCGCCGAATGCCGTGGCTTCAATATTCCGGTATTCCTTGCCCTGGTAATGGCGTAGGAAGACGTGCTGGGGAATGATGACCGCAGTCAAGGGCAGGTCCATCCGCTCGGCAATAGACCAGTAGAGCGTGCTCAGGCCCAGGCAGTTGCCGCTCATCGTGTCCAGCACCTTGCTGAGCATGAACTTATCGCGTTCGGATTCGGACAGGAACGATGGTATGCCGGTTAGGACCGATTCGGCCTTTATCTTCTTTTCCTTGAAGAATTGGTTTATCTCGGCAATGATTTGGGCCGGGTCGTTTGACCCCTTGGTTTTCATCCGGTTGCTGATTTCGCTGGCGATTTCATCCACCCGCTCCATATAGGTCTTAACATCCACCTTGGGATATATGGTTTTGGAAAAGACAAAGGCGGATTCAGCCAGGTTGATATTGTTGTCCGGCAGGTAGGGTGATTCCAGTTTCTCTATAACCTCCGCTTCTGTGGGTTCAAAAGCCCAGAGATAACCCGGTGAAAACAAGAGAATAATAGAGGCGATGCATAAAAATGATCTCATGCCAAAGAACTTTACTATATAAAAAGATGTTTAGCAAGAAAAAGAACAACAGGATTAAGCGGATTGATCGGATTAACCAGTTTACTTCGTTAAATCCCGTTGTTAATATTTCCACAAAATATTGACTGATGAGTTAATAGTTAATAGAAATTTAGCACCACTTGGCAAGATAGTTAATCAACCTTGTATTTATCTGTGTCAATCTGTGGCTGTATTTATTATGAGAACAGCATTATTATTCCCTGGTCAGGGCGCCCAGGTGGTCGGCATGGGCAAAAAACTATACGAACAGGAACCAAAGGCCAAGGAACTTTATGCTAAGGCAAACCAGATTCTTGGTTTTGACCTGGCCAAAATCTGCTTTGAAGGTCCGCAGGAGGATCTTAACAAGACCAATATCTGCCAGCCGGCCATACTGGTTACCAGCTTGGTGGCTTTTTACGTGATGCAGGAAAAAGGACAGTTGCCGGACTGGTCTGCCTCAGCCGGCCTGAGTCTGGGCGAATACACGGCACTGGTGGCAGCCGGGGCGCTGTCGTTTGACGATGCGGTTCGGCTGGTGGAACGCCGCGGCGCCTTTATGCAACAGGACTGCGACAAAACCAAGAGCACCATGGCGTCAGTTCTGGGCCTGGACCGTGAGAAGATTCAGGGCGTCTGCACGGCCGTAGGCGGGATTGTTGGAGTGGCTAATATCAATAGTGTTGACCAGATAGTGATTTCCGGTGAACTTAATGCAGTCCAGATGGCCAGCGCTAAACTTACCGAAGCCGGCGCCAAACGGGTCATTCCGCTCAAGGTGGCCGGTGCATTCCATTCGCCCCTGATGAAACCGGCCCAGGATAAACTTAAAACAGAATTAGCTAATGTCAATATCAAACAGCCGGTCAAGGATGTCATCTCCAATGTCACAGCTGATTATGTCAAGAGTCCGGATCAAATCAGGGACAACCTCAGCCGTCAGGTGGCTAGTCCGGTGCTCTGGGCGGACAGCATGCAGAAACTGGTTGCGGATGGCTATGATAACTTTTACGAAATCGGGCCGGGTAAGGTCCTGAGCGGTCTGATTAAGAAAGTCAGCGATAAAGTAACCGTGGCCAATTACGAAGTCCTGTAAGGAAAGGCGTCAGGAAAAGGTGTCAAAAATAATCAAGGGTAGTCAAGTCAATACTTGACCATCCTTGACGAATTTATACTTGACAATGCTTGACGATATTTAATGTTATGAATTATGAATTAAAAGACAAGGTGGCCCTGATTACTGGCGCCGGACGCGGCATTGGCCGCGAAATCGCGTTGAACCTGGCATCTGAGGGATGCCACGTGGCTATCGTTGACGTGGATGAAAATACCCTCAAGGCCACGGCCGCGGAAATACAGGCCAAGGGTGTCAAGGCATTAGGGCTTAAGGCCGATGTCTGCAGCTCGGCTGAAGTGGAAAAGGTGGTGGATGATGTCAATAAGCAACTCGGTAAAATAGATATCCTGGTCAATAATGCCGGCATCACCCGCGATAACCTGATTATGCGGATGAAGGACGAGGAATGGGATAAGGTCATTGCCATTAACCTGAAAGGGACATTCAACTTTACCAAGGCCGTGTGCCGGTATATGTTTAAACAGCGGGCCGGCAAGATTGTCAATATCGCATCCGTCATCGGCATCGGCGGCAATGTCGGCCAGGCCAACTATGCGGCCTCCAAGGCCGGCGTGATTGCACTGACCAAGTCATCGGCCAAGGAATTCGCCGCGCGTAATATCAATGTTAATGCCATTGCTCCGGGATTCATCCAGACCGCTATGACTGAGGTCTTAAGCGACGAGGTCAAGAATAAGATGAACGAGCGCATTCCGTTGCAGCGGTTGGGCACGGTTGAAGATGTGGCCAATGCCGTCTTGTTCCTGGCCTCTGAGAAATCCAATTACATCACCGGCCAGGTCCTGGTCGTGGACGGCGGGATGGTGATGTAAACAGTTAATAAACTCACGTCAAGGAGGGTGGTCATGAGAAAGACAATTCTATTATGCCTAATAGCCATCATTGGTTGCTCGATTGTAAGCGGGTTGGCTAATTCCAGTGAAAAGGGTCCAAATCCCGCCGCACTACCGGCCGTGGAAACTAAAAAGGATGACGGACCTATCCTGGGACAGGCCGAATTATATTACCTGCGCCAGGCATTGCGCTGCATCAAGATGACGCCCCAGGACCTGCTCTATAAGAAGAATCGGGACCCGGAGATGCCGTATCGTCTGAAGTGCGTGGATAATATGATGGCTAACCCGATTGATGTGCCGTTCTATACGGATAATTTGGCCATGGATATTTCTAAGCAGCAAAATAAAGTGTCATCTCTTATTCTTCGTCTTGAATCTGATCTTGATTTGGAAATGACAACTTCTTTAAATATGCCTCTCCCTGATGATAAAACTTTCACTCTGATAGTTGAAAAGGAAAATATTGCTAACGTCTTAAAACAAGTAGATGAACTGCCAAAGCCCTTAAAAGAAGCACTGTCTGTTTTGCTTATAGGAATGCGTAACTCGGGGGGGCTTATTAAAACAGCTTTTTCTGGCCTTTCAGATGAAGGCAAGAAGAACCTGGCAGAAAAAGGTGATTCCTTTGAGGTCTATCAGGAATATGAATCTGTTTCACGGGAAAAAATTATTGCAGCTGGCTATTATAGTTCAATGGCTGTGGAAGAATCACTGAAAAGGTTGAGTAAACTTAAATCCGAATTGGGCAAGCCGGCCAAGGAATTCGGCTTGGATGAAACCCGGGTCAAGGGCGGAATCCTGTTCTATGCCAAGACCGCTATCGGCGAGGTGATTATCGGTGACCGCGGCCCCAATGAATACAACGGAGATTTCTCGCTTATTATTGACTTAGGCGGCGATGACAAATACACCGGTCGGGCCGGGGGCACAGACGGCCGGACCCAGCCGCCGGTGGCTATCTGCCTTGATTTGGGCAACGGCAATAATGAATTCATCGCCCGGCTGGCTCCTGAACCTGTTGTGACTGACGGAAAAGACAGTCCGCCCAAGGATGAATCGGACAAGCTTGAGCCGGGTAATGACCGGATAGATTTCTGTCAGGGCGGGGCGCTGGCTGGCATCGGCATCCTGGTGGTGGACGGCGACGGCAATAATACATTTACAGCCGGTGACTGGTCTCAGGGCGCGGCCCATCTGGGCGTGGGCATACTCCTGAGAACCGGCCAGGGCAATGATTCCTACAAAGCCCTGGACTGCGTCCAGGGCGCGGCATCATTCGGTATCGGCATACTCCAGGACGAACAGGGCGATGACCGGTACCGGGGCACCTTTGCCTCTCAGGGATTCGGCGGACCGGCCGGGGTGGGTATGCTGAATGACCGGACCGGCAATGATAATTATTATGCCGGCGGGCGCTATGAGGGCTATCCCCTGCGTCCTAAGGGCTCTTTTATCGCCATGTCCCAGGGATTTGGCTACGGCCTCAGGCCGAGCTGTTCAGGCGGTATGGGCATCCTGATTGATAACTCCGGCAATGATTATTACCTGCTTCATAACCAGTTCGGTATCGGCGGCAGTTATTGGTACGCATTCGGGATGTTCGTGGACGACTCCGGCGATGATGTTTACCAGACCGGCAATGCCGGCGATTATGACGGCTATACCATGGGTGCGGCGATTCATCTGGCCGCGGCCTGCATGATTGACCGGGCCGGCAATGATAAATACCACGGCAACAAGATTGGCCCGGCGGTGGGCTGGGACCTGTCTCCGGCCTGGCTGATTGACGGCGGCGGCACGGACGAATTCACCACCGATGCCGAGCGCAAATGGAACTGGATTGGCGGGGTGCAGAACGGCTGCGGATTCCTGGTCAAGAAGAGCGGGCTGGCCAAGTTTGACTGCCTGAACTTTCCCTGCGGGCAGATTTGCCGCGACACTGGCAGTATCGGCATCCTGCTCAACCTGGGCGGCAACGGCCAATACAATATTGCCAATCTGATTTCGCCGGTCATACCGCCGCACGAAATGAATAAACCCCGGCCGTTTACCGGAATGAAACCGGGCGTCTACTGGAGCGGGGTTGGTATGACTGACAACAACACCTGGTGCGCCGGCATTGATGTGGCTGTGCCGCCGGACTTCAAGGCCGACGAGAATCTGGCCAACTGGCCGCGCCGCGAGGTGGCCAAGCCCAAAAAGGAAGAGCCAGAACCGCCGATGGAAGGCGTTGACAAAATTACGCCCAAGGAACCGATTACCGCCACCATCACGGCTGAAGAACTGGACAAACTCTGGGTAGCATGCGTCACGGAACAGGGCGCCAACTGGGATAAGTCATTCGTAGCCCGGGACAAATTCAAGGCGCTCGGACCCAAGATGCTCTATTACGTCATTCCGGAATTGGCCAGCGAGAATTACAATGAATCCGGCTGGGCCTCGGCATTTATCGCCGCGCAGGGCAAAGTGGCCGTGCCGGCGCTGCTGGAGCATCTTAAACTCAAGGACAAGGGATTGCGGCGGGCGATTATCATGACCCTGGGCGATTTGGCAGACCCGTCTGCCACCGAGGCGCTCCTGCCTTTCCTGCAACATCCGGGTCTGGTTGACATCACCTGTATGTCTTTGGGCAAACTCAAGGACAAGCGGGCCGTGCCGGCTCTGCTCAAACTGGCGGACAACAAGGCGTTCAAGGAGTCAGAGGGCCTGAGGAAATTACTGGCCGTGGCGCTGGGCAATATCGCGGATGCGGCTGCTGTTCCGCATCTGATTAAGGCGTTGGATGAGGAATATTTCTGGGTGCGCTATCCGGCTGAGCAGGCGCTGATTCAAATCGGAGAACCGTCTGTGCCGGCGTTGTTGGATGTGGTCAAGGCAAACCGATTCCCGGCATCAGCCCACGCCATTGAGGCACTGGGTCGGATTAAATCCAAGGACGCCAAGGTCTATGACGCGCTGGTTAAAGGGTTGGACAATACTGATTGGGCAATGAGGGGATTTGCAGTTGAGGCGCTGGGCGACTTAGGTAATACGACTGCTTTGACCGTGTTTGATACATTGAAGAGGACCGAAAAGCATCCCTTTGTCTTGAATAAGATTGAATGGTCAATAAGTAATTTGACCCCCAAGCCGCCGGCTCCGGTTGAAACGCCGAAGTAGGAATATAACCGGTTATTGACAAATAATCCCCGGAAGGTATAATACATTCTCTACAAAGCACTTATAAATTATGGTGAAACAAATTCTCATCACCGTTATTGTTCTTCTTCTTGTTGTGTTTGTCCAGCCCGGTCTGACCGACAAGGACAGCGACTATAATTTAAGTCGGCTGCAAATCAAGAAACCGCACAGCGGCAAGGCGGATAAGACCGTAAAAATAGTCATCGTCGGCGACGGCTATGTCAAGAAGGATTTAGCCCCGGGCGGCAAATACGAAGGCGATTGCCAGAAGGTGGTCAACGCATTCCTGAAAAAGGCGCCGTTCCGGCAATACCAGGATTATTTCAGCATCTATGTCATCTATGCCGAGTCCTACACCAGCGGCGCTGAGAATAATCCGGGCGAGGATAAAAAGAGGAATATCCTGGACACCACGGTAGAAACAAACCCGGACGGGACGCAGAAGGGCCGGCATATACTGATACAAAAGCCGGAGCGTTTGGGGCAGATTGTCAAGAAGGCCTGGATTGAGGATTTGCATATCGCATTGGTTATTGTCAACGACCAGCGCAATGCCGGCACGGGAAACGTCCTGATATATAATAAACAGCCGATACCAGCGCCGACCTTTACCACCTGCGGCGATTTTGAGAACACCGCCTTGCACGAAATCGGACACTCCTTTGCTAATCTGGCTGATGAATATGTTGATTATGACATGGGCAAAAATGTTAAATTGGCCGGCGCCGTGGATTTTTACGCGCCTAATGTAACATTAGCCGCGGTGGTAACCGATACCTCAAAAGAAGCGCTGATAAAGACACTGAAATGGGGGCATTTCCTTGAGTTGCCCGGTACTGAAGGGATTATCGGCCTATATAGCGGCGGTTATTATCTCCCGAAAGGGGTTTATCGCCCCCAGGCGGATTGTTTTATGCGCGGATTTGATTTCAACGTGGATTTCTGCTTCGTCTGCCAGGAGGCAATCATCAAAAAGACCTATCAGAAACTGGGACTGGCCTTTGACGACAGGGAATACCATCAAAAGAATCCTATTCAGGTAAAGGTAAAAGAGGACTACTTTACCGTGCTGGAAAAGGATATTAATTACTATTTTGATATGCTATTCCAGGATGCGGAAAAGTCATTGAAGACAGCTAAGGATAAGAAGTTCCTTATATCATCTCTGGGAAAGGTGATTGAGGAGCACGCCCGATGGCTGGAGAAGCCGGGATTTATCAGCACGCTCCCGATGAAAAACCCGCGCCGGTTAAGTACTATCGCCGACGGCTTGAGAAGCCGCCTGGAAAACCTGAAGAAAGTATATCGGGTGGAATAAAATAGTTTTAAGAATAGCGCCCGTATATTAACCACAGATTTCGCTATCGCGGTCACTGCGGTGTTCACAGATTGCGCAGATGTCATTCCCGCGAAAGCGGGAATCCAGAAGAGCAAAATAAAACTAAACAGAGACTCTTAAGAGACCTTAAAGAGACAATCTTGCTTAATATCGTCTGAGCGCCATAAGGGCGCCATGGCGCTTCGGCGCCACAAGTCCCTGTTATATCTTATCCGTGTCTATCTGCAAAATCCGTTTAATCCGCTTACGTAATTATCCTATGAATAAAATCAGCAAGTTACTGCTCAGGATATTTATCATTCTTATCGCTGCGTATCTGGGTATCCTGGGCCTGGTATATCTGGGCCAGGGGATGATGATTTACTTCCCGGATGATGAGATTACCGGCACACCTGATGATATCGGGCTGGCGTATGAAGATGTTGTCTTTACCACCACGGATGGCGTTCGGATAACCGGATGGTATATTCCCTGTACATCTGAAAGGGCTACTGTCCTGTTCTGCCACGGCAATGCCGGCAATATCTCCACCTGGCTGAACCGGATTGCCTTGTTCAACAAGATGAATCTGTCTGTGCTGGTATTTGACTACCGCGGATACGGTCGGAGCGGCGGAGAGCCATCGGAAAATGGAACCTATCTGGATGCCCAGGCGGCCTGGGATTATCTGATTAATATCCGGAAGAAATCACCGGCCAGATGCATCATCTACGGGCATTCATTGGGTGGTGCCATTGCCGCTGAGACGGCTTTACATAATAATCCGGCCGGGCTGGTCATAGAATCCAGTTTCACCTCAGTGCCTGATATGGGGGCGCGGATTTATCCCTGGTTGCCGATACGCCTGATTGCCAGATTTCAATACGCCACCATTGACAAGATTGGCCTGATAAAATGCCCCAAACTCATCATCCACAGCCCTGAGGACGAAACTATTCCCTTTGAATTCGGCAGGGCGTTATACGACAAGGCATCCAAACCTAAAACGTTTTTAGAAATCCAGGGCGACCATAATAATGGATTTATCACTTCAGGGGATGTGTATGTAAACGGCCTGAAATCGTTCCTGGATAGGTGTTTTAAGTAGGGCATTCAAATAATTAGCCACAGAGGCACAGAGACGCTAAGGTTCCTTGTTTTAATCGAGAAGAAATGGTAGAATAAAAATAAATTAGGACGTGTTCCTGGAATTTATGTCCCCAGAATTTGGGATTGAAATGAAACCAGATAGAAATTCTCCTTGCCCATGTGGAAGCGGTAAAAAGTATAAAAAATGTTGTTCTGAGAAAGGTAAGTTTATGGAAGTAACTCCGTCAAATAAACCTGAAACTATTGATTACCATTTAGTTGGTGATAATAAGGGGAACTGGATAAGAAAACCCGGTCTTTTAAACGTTACTATCGGTGTAAGAGAGGAAAATGACGTAGCCAGTGAAATAGAAGATATTGTTCGTATTATTCATAGTTGTCTTAAACAGCCGATTGATAACACCGTCTTGGAGAAATTTGTTAACTGCGAGCACAAATTATACGCTGTTAAGTACCATAAGAAGGCTATCGAAAATGAAATTGTCAGTCAAGTAGAGAAATTCAAGGAAAATTATAAGGCGGGATCTGGAGCGAAGTTTGAAACTGAAAATCACATTCTGCTATATAATACAGAAGCATTTTTATTCCAAGTAAAAAGTAGTTTGGATTTATTAATAAAGGGTTTAGCATTTTTTTATCCTGAGCTAAAAAGTTTATACACCTTTAAGCATAGAGGTGAAGGAGAAAATTATCGGGCAGGGGGGACGGTTATTGATGTTTTATATAGAAAAGGTCGGCAAGGAATTGCAGAGATTTTCGAGGCAAATAGAAAAATTTGGATTCAAGAAGTGACGGGTATGAGAGATACAATCACTCATTATTCTCGATTGAAGAATTTTAAATGTTTTGTTGAAGAGCCATATACTGGCGGATTGACTGTTAATGTACATTATCCGTCAATGCCAACAGAAGAGCAACTTGATATATATTGCACTAAAATATACGGCTATTTATTATCTCTATATAAAGATGTCTTTAATTTAATAAAAGAGGATCTCCATAACAAAAGTTTGTCGTAATCCGGTGACACCTACAACACCACACTGGAATCACGGAAACACCACCTTGACCCGGGCCTACCTGCCTACCGGCAGGCAGGCGCCCCCCGATTGTTTCGGGGTAGGGGCGGAGTACTGGTGGCCTGCCTACGCTATTTGAGTTTCGGTGAGGTCTAACGGACTATAACCCTTCGCTATGCTCAGGGTAAACTCTGGTCACAAAGAAATCCATTCCCCTTTTCAGCTATTCTACTCATCAGAAAGGAGGTGAAAGCAGCAGCGCATCCCGTGAGGGAAATGCAGTCATTTTCCGATATAGGATTGGAGTAATCCGATATGGGATTGGAACATTCCGATATGGGATTGGAACATTCCGATATGGGATTGGAGCATTCCGATATCGGATAGAGTAATCCGGTATGGGATTGGAGCATTCCGGTATGGGATTGGAGCATTCCGGTATGGGATTGGAGTAATCCGATATGGGATTGGAACATTCCGGTATAGGATTGGAGTAATCCGACATGGGATTGGAGTAATCCGACATGGGGCAAAGTCACCGCTTGGTGATATAACATTAGTATTATATGGAGTTATGAGAGATTGCCACGTTGGCCCGTACGGGCCACCTCGCAATGACTGTCATTGCGAACGAAGTGAAGCAATCCCAGAAAGAGAGGATAAAAGTATGGCAATCGCAAAAGTAAAGTTAGGGCTCAAGGGTATGACCGTTGGAGACAGGATTAAATTTGGGAAAAATGTCGTGGTTCAGATGACCGGGAATCCGAATTTCCCGATATCCATCGGGACTCCCCGCCCAAAGGCGGACGCTCACGCTACGTCAGCCCGTTCTTTACCAAAAAACCGACCCCAGGGATACGATTGCCGCCACCCATTCCTATATTACCAGATACCCATCCTTAGCAATACAGGTACCCTCTGATACGACAACCAGTACCCACTGATACGACAACCGGTATCCATAGATACGACAATCACCACCTATGGATACGACAACAGGCACCCATGGATACGACAAGAGCCACCTACGGATACGACAGCCGATACCCATAGATACGACAACCCGCACCCATATATACGACAACAGGCACCTATGGATACGACAACCAGTACCCATGGTTAGCATATAAGGGGGGTAGGGGGTAGTATACCCCGGGGGGAGGAGTAGTAGGGGTAGTACCCCCTTTAGGCACCTCAGTGTTGAATTTTACGACATTTTCACCGATTTTGCATGAGCCGACCGGGTAAAGTTTGGTTATTTAAAGAATTTACGCCAAATTCCTATTTTCTTTGTCACAAGGCCATTTTCGGTCAGTTTAGAATGGTGAAGGGGACGAAGGGCTTCCGGGTGGGGGTGTTAAGGGAAGATACGGATAAAAATCCCCCCCTTAACTTCCTCTAATCCCCCTGCCTCCCCCTTTGCAAAAGGGGGATACCCGCCCGACCGAACGGTCGTTCGGGCGGGAGAGGGGGATTTAACAAAGAGGGATATGAGGGGATTGGAAACAATGGGGATGATAAAAAGCTTTTCTTTATTTGACTCCATCAGGCAGAAGTGGTATTGATTCATTATTAACCGGTGGCGGACGATTGTCTTTGGCAAGGATGCCATTGACGGTGATTTCGTTAAACTTTAACCTGCATAGAGCTAAGAGCGTAGAGCGTATAGTAAATTCCTTAACATCTATGCTATAAGCCCTATGCTCTAAGCTGTAAATTATGGAAGACAAATTGAAGTTATTGCGCCAGAAGAAGGCCGAGTCGCTCCTGGGCGGCGGTAAGGACAAAATCGCCAAACAACACCAGCAGGGTAAACTCTCGGCCCGGGAACGGATTGACCTGTTGCTGGACAAGGATAGTTTCCAGGAACTGGACGCCTTTGTGGTCCACCAGTGCGACCATTTCGGTATGGAGGATAAAAAGGTCTTGGGCGACGGCGTGGTCACCGGCTACGGCACGATTGACGGCCGGCTGGTCTATGTCTTCAGCCAGGATTTCACGGTCTTCGGCGGCTCGCTGGGCGAGGCCTTTGCCAACAAGATTTGCAAGGTGATGGATTTGGCTATGAAGGTGGGCGCGCCAATCATCGGCATCAACGATTCCGGCGGCGCCAGAATCCAGGAAGGCGTGGTCTCGCTGGGCGGATATGCCGAGATTTTCTTCCGCAATACTTTGGCCTCCGGAGTCATACCACAGCTTTCCATTATTATGGGACCCTGCGCCGGCGGCGCGGTTTATTCGCCGGCACTGACCGATTTCATCGTCATGGTCAAGAACACCAGCCATATGTTTATCACCGGGCCTGAGGTCATCAAGTCCGTGACGGCCGAGGAAATCACCTTTGAGCAATTAGGCGGGGCGATGACCCACAACGCCAAGTCCGGCGTGGCCCATTTTGCGGCTGATGACGAGAAGGCCGGCATCAAACTGATTCGGGAGTTGATGGGATTTATCCCGGCCAATAATATGGAAGAGCCGCCGTATGCCAAGCCCAAGGACAAGCCCAACCGGATGGCCAAGGAATTGCTCAAGGTCATACCGGATGATTCTAACAAGCCCTATAATATCATTGATGTCATTAAGCACGTGGTTGACGACGCGGAGTTCCTGGAGATACACAGCGAGTGGGCTAAGAATATGGTCATTGGCTTTGCCCGGCTGAACGGGCACAGTATCGGAATAGTGGGTAATCAACCGGCTCATCTGGCCGGATGCCTGGATATCAATGCATCGGTCAAGGCCGGACGCTTTGTCCGGTTCTGCGACGCCTTTAATATTCCGCTGGTGACCTTTGTGGATGTGCCGGGATTCCTGCCGGGCAGCGCACAGGAATACGGCGGCATTATCCGGCACGGCGCTAAACTACTTTACGCTTATTGCGAGGCGACGGTGCCGAAGCTGACTGTGATTACCCGCAAGGCCTACGGCGGGGCATACGACGTGATGTGCAGTAAGCATGTCCGGGCGGATATGAATTTCGCCTGGCCGACGGCTGAGATTGCCGTGATGGGTCCGGATGGCGCGGTGAATATTATTTTCCGTAAGGAGATTATCGAGAGCAAGGACGCCAAGAAGACCAAGGATAAGCTGGTGTCCGAATACCAGGAAAAGTTTGAGAATCCCTATATCGCGGCCGAGCGCGGGTATATTGACGAGGTGATTGAGCCGCAGGAGACCCGGCCGAAACTGATTACGGCCCTGGAGAGTTTGTTGAATAAGCGGGAGTCCCGGCCGCCTAAGAAACACGGGAATATACCGCTCTAAGAAGAGATGAGAGATGAGAGTGGAGAGATGAGAGAGAATGACCTGGCGCTTATCAGCGCGGCGGTTTATGCGTATCTGTCGGATGGTCAGCCAGTCCTTCAGTCGGCCAGTCAACCGGCAGACAGGCAGACCGGCAGACCTTTTATCAGGCAAACCGGTAGACGTAACCGCTGGAAGCAGGCGTTTTTCCCTCAGGTAAATGAAAAAGGGATGAGGTGTAACCAATGGTCAAGATAACCGAAACTGTTTTGCGTGACGGGCACCAGTCATTGATTGCCACCCGGATGGCAACTGAGGATATGCTGCCGATTCTGGAAAAGATGGACCGGGTCGGATTCTTTTCCCTGGAGATGTGGGGCGGGGCGACCTTTGACGTCTGCCTGCGTTATCTCAAGGAGGATCCCTGGCAACGGCTGAGGCAAATCCGGGAGCGGGTTAAGTCCACCAAGCTTCAGATGCTCCTGCGCGGCCAGAATCTGGTCGGCTACCGCCATTATCCGGATGATATCGTGGTCAAGTTTATCCAAAAGTCGCGAGACAATGGCATCGATGTGTTCCGTATCTTTGACGCCCTGAATGATATCCGGAATCTGGAACTGTCCATCAAGACGGCCAAGAAGACCGGGGCCATGGTGGAAGGCACCATATCATACACGGTCAGTCCGATTCATACCATTGCGAAATTCATCAGTTTCGCCAGCGAGCTCAAGGATGCCGGGTCTGATATTATCTGCATCAAGGATATGAGCGGGATTATCACGCCGACCGCGGCTTACGACCTGATTAATGCTTTGAAGAAAGAGATTAAACTGCCGGTGCATCTGCATACCCATTGCACCAGCGGCATGGCGCCGATGGTATATCTGCTGGCTTGTGAGGCCGGGGTTGATTACCTGGACACAGCCATTTCGCCGTTCGGCTGGGGCACCTCACAGCCGCCGACCGAGAGCATTGTCGGCGCGCTCAAAGGCACGCCGTTTGATACCGGACTTAATTTAGACATTATTGTTGAGATTTCAGAACATTTCCAGAAGGTGCGCGAGAAATATAAGAGCATTTTAGACCCGATTTCAGAACGGGTGGACCCGAAGATATTAGTGCATCAGACCCCGGGCGGGATGATTTCCAATCTGATATCGCAGCTCAAGGAGCAGAATGCGCTGGATAAATACGATGAGGCGCTCAAGGAAACCGCGTTGGTGCGCAAGGATTTGGGCTATCCGCCGCTGGTCACGCCGACCAGCCAGATCGTCGGTACCCAGGCGGTCTTTAATGTCATTCTGGGCGAGCGCTATAAGATGATTTCCAATGAGGTCAAGGATTACATCAAGGGATTATACGGCCGCTCGCCCGGGCTGATTGACGAGGAGCTGCAGAAGAAGGCTATCGGGAATGAAACTCCGATTACCACCCGGCCGGCCGAGTCCATTGCGCCGGAATGGGACAAATCGCTTGAGACAGTCAAGGCCTTAAAGCAGACCGACCAGCCGTCAGATGAGGATGTGCTGGCCTATGCGCTTTTCCCGTTGGTGGCCAAGGAATTCTGGGCTAACCCGGCAGTGGTTGCAGCGCCGGCGCCAG
Source organism: Planctomycetota bacterium (assembly GCA_016235865.1). NCBI lineage: Bacteria > Pseudomonadati > Planctomycetota > Planctomycetota bacterium. Next base: position 100,590 of record JACRIK010000021.1, read on the forward strand.
CAGTAAGCCCTGTAGAGGCGAAACAACCCAAGGAGGAGGTAGATTCATATTCTTCTAAGGCTACATTGGTACTGGAGTTGAACAACAAGAAATATTCGGTCAAGGTTACGCCGGCTTCATCCGGCAGTTTAAAGGTGGATGTAGAGGGCCGGCCTTATGATGTCAAGGTTTCTTATTCGGGAAAATCCGGATTAAAGAAGCCGGCAGCAGAAATTAAGCCCGAGCCGGCCGCGGTAAAATCCGCCCAGCCAATAGCGCCGGTTCAGGCTGCGACTGAGGGCGGTATGACCAATGTCACGGTGCCGATGCCCGGCAAGGTGGTAAATATCAAGGTGAAAATATCAGATAAGGTCAAGAAAGGGGAAGTGCTTTTTATACTTGAGGCGATGAAGATGCAGAATGAAATCTGCGCGCCCGGCGACGGTATTATCAGCGAGATTTCAATAAAGGTGGGCGATACAGTTGATAACCAAACAATACTGATGAAGATAAAGGGGTAAAGATTATGTACAGCAAGATTAGTTTGGAAAAATATCTGGAGATGATAGCGGCGCCGACGGCCACGCCGGGCGGCGGGAGCGTTTCGGCATACGCCGGAGCCCTGGGCGCATCGCTGGGCAGTATGGCCAGCGGTATCGCGCTCAAGAAGGTGCTGGCCCATTCGCATGATTTTGAGACGCTCAAGGAAGCGCAGAAGATATTCCGCCGGAATTATTACGCGCTTTTGAAACTGGCCGAGGCGGATAGCGCGGCATACGATAAGGTTAGTCAGGCATATAAACTCCCGCATCACGTCCTTAAGCGCCGGGGCGAGATTAACAAGGCCCTTAAAGCCGCCACAGAAGTGCCGTATAGGACAATGCTCCTGTCGCTGGAAAACCTCAACGAGATAAGCAAGGTCCGGAAACTTCTGCCGGTCCAGATATTGAGCGACATCAACGTGGCGGCCCTGCTCAGCAAAGCGGCTTATAACGGGGCCCGGCTGAACGTTATTGTCAACGTCGAATCGCTCACTGACAAGAAGGTCTCGCGCAAGATAGAAAAAGATATAGAGAAGGTGGAGCAGGCATTTGCCGAGACCATTCTCTGGCTTGATGATTGGATGTAGGAGCAAAGAGCGTAGGGCGTATAGCGTAGAAACTATAAGCTCTATGCTATAAGCTCTATGCTATTATGTGGCAGATAGAAAAAACCACCAAACGCTGTCAGGAATGTAACTCAACTATAGAGGTCAGCCAGCATTATTTTTCGGCGCTGTTCCCTAATCCAACGGATAAAACAGGGGAGCCGCGCCTATTGCGCCGGGATTTTTGCGCTAATTGTTGGGAGCGGCGGACCGCGGCCGGTGAAGAGCCACCCTTTTCCTTCTGGCAGACTGTCATAGAACCACCGGCTGAGCCGCCCAAGACCCCGCGCGAGGTTCTGCTTAATTTCTTTGATAACCTATTTAAGGAAGCAACTGAAGTGCCCGCGGCAGAGAATACGTCTGTGCCGGTGGTTCAGGACACCAGATTAAAATCCCAGGTAAAATACCTCTTTGCTTTGATTATGATGCGCAAGAAATTATTGCGGCTGAAGAGCCCGCTGACCCGGGACAATACCCGGTATCTGGTCCTGGAGCGGTTTGCGAAGCCGCAGCGGAGTCCCGATAACTTCGGGGGTGATGCTAAGGTTTATGAGGTGGCCGAAGTAAACATTTCGGATGAGGAGTTAGATTCCCTAAGGCAGGAATTTTCACAACTCTTTGAATTCAGGATATAATCCGGTCTACTCCAGCTTATTTAACCTTGAAATCAAAGTCAGAGGCATCGCCTTTGGTAATCCCGCGCAGTTCCAGTTTCAGTTCATCAGGCCGGTCCGCAAAGGCCAGGGCATCTTCCACGCTGATGAAATTATTCTGGTAGAGGTACTTTAACGACTGGTTAAAGGTCTGGGTGCCGTAGTAGGTATTGCCTTCCTTGATGGCATCATATAATTCGCGGGTCTTGCCTTCATAAAGCATATCTTTGATAGTCGGCGTGGCCAGCAGTATTTCAGCGGCCGGAACCATTCCCTTGCCGTCGTGCCGGGCGATTAACCGCTGGGAAATCACGCCCTGCAGGAGCATCGACAACTGCTGGCGCAGAAGTGGATGCTGGTGGGGCGGAAAGAAATTGATAATCCGTTCCACGGTCTGGAATGAATTGATGCTGTGCAGGGTGCTGATGACCAGGTGACCGGTTTCGGCCGCACCGATGGCCGCTTCCATCGTGTCTTTGTCGCGCATTTCGCCGATCATAATGATATCCGGGCTCTGGCGGACCGCATGTTTCAGCGCCGAGGTGAATGAAAACGTGTCAATTCCCAATTCTCTCTGGTCAATCAGTGATTTTTCGTCCATAAAGAGGTATTCTATCGGGTCTTCTATGGTGACCACGTGTTTGCGCCAGTTTTTATTGATGTAATTTATCAGGGCGGCAATGGTGGTGGATTTTCCGCTGCCGGCGATGCCGGTGACAATGACCAGACCGCGGGTGGTGGTAGCTAATTTCTGCAACGGTTTCATTGGTAGTCCCAGTTCTTCTATCGGCGGGATATTGGAGCGGATATAGCGCATGGCCATTCCGATAAAACCTTTTTGCCTGAAAATATTTACCCGAAACCGGCCCATGCCAAAGACCTCATAAGCAGTATCCACTTCACCCTGGTCCACGAATTTTTGCCTTAATTTTTCAGTGGTGATTTCCAGGAAGAGTTTTTCTACCATCTCCGGGGTGAGCGGGAAAGTCTGAGGGAGAACTTCCAATTTTCCGGTCAGTCGGATCATGGGTGGGGCGCCGACTTTGATGAACAAATCAGAGGCGTTCTTGGCCACCACGGCGGCAAATAATCCCTTGACGTCTAATTCCTTTTTAGTTTCAGACATATTTGATTCCTTTCAGTTTGACTTCCCGTACTCTTAATGTAACAAATTATAGATATTTCTTCAATATTTTTCCAGTATAAGAGCGTTCTTGCCTGGCAATCTCTTCAGGGGTGCCGGAAGCGACTACTCGGCCGCCTTCATCACCGCCTTCGGGTCCCAGATCAATGATATAGTCAGCCATTTTGATGACGTGCATATTATGTTCGATGACCACAACGCTGTTACCGCGGTCCACCAGTCGATTGAGGACATTGAGCAGTTTATTGATATCGGAGAAATGCAGGCCGGTAGTCGGCTCGTCAAGTATGTAAAGGGTTTTATTGGTGGCGGTCTTGCCTAATTCAGCTGATAGCTTGACCCGCTGGGCTTCGCCGCCTGAGAGCGTGATGCTGGATTGGCCCAGGGCGATATAGCCCAGTCCGACGTTATCGAGTGTCTTGAGGATGCGCACGATATGCGGGAAGTTCTGGAAGAATTCCACGGCGGCTGAGACCTCCATTTCCAGGACATCGGCGATATTCTTACCCCGGTAGGTGATGTCCAGGGTCTCGCGGTTATATCTTTTGCCTTTGCACTGTTCACAGGTGATGTAGACATCAGGCAGGAAGTGCATCTCGATTAGTTTAGTGCCTTGGCCCTGGCAGTCGGCGCATCGGCCGGCCTTGAGATTAAAACTAAATCGGCCGGACTGGTAACCCCGTAATCGGGCTTCCTTAGTCATGGTAAAGACCTTGCGTATCTCGTCAAAGACGCCGGTATAAGTGGCCGGATTTGAACGAGGCGTCCGGCCAATCGGCGACTGGTCAATGATAATTACTTTGTCAACATGTTCGGCACCGATAATGTCGTCGCATTCACCTGAACGAATCCGGCTCCGGTAAATTTTCTTCATCAGCCCTTTATAGAGGATTTCATTGACCAGCGTGCTTTTGCCTGAGCCGGATACGCCGGTTACACAGGTAAAGCAACCTAATGGGATGGGTACATTGATGTCTTTCAGGTTGAATTCCCGGGCCCTGATGATGTTTAGCCAGTTATGTTCGCTCGCGCGGTCTCTGCGGAGTTCGCTGGCGCGGTCACTGCGGCCTTCTGATTTGTCATTTTTTATTTTATTATTAGCAGTATTTGGCTGCGGGAATAGATTGCGGTCAAAACGCCTTTTCTTTGGCACTTCTATTCTTAATTTATTGGTCAGGTATTGCAGGGTCAGGGAATGGTTATTATTATTTTCTCCTGAAGTTCCGTTAGGCGGTTTTACAGTATTATTATTGTTTGTCATTTTACCGTTTAGGACATCCTTACTCGGAGCCGAGATGATTACCTGTCCACCCCGGGTGCCGGCGCCCGGACCGACATCAATCAGATAATCCGATGCCCTGATGGTGTCTTCGTCGTGCTCAACTACAATGACTGTATTGCCTAAGTTTCTTAATTTTATCAGGGTATTGAGCAGGCGTTGGTTATCGCGTTGGTGCAGTCCGATGGTTGGTTCGTCAAGGACATAGCAGACCCCGACCAGACCTGAACCGACCTGGGAAGCCAGCCGTATCCGTTGGGCCTCGCCGCCTGAAAGCGTCAAACTGCGCCGGTCTAATGTCAGGTAGGACAGTCCCACGTCTATCAGAAATGAAAGGCGGTTCTTGATTTCCTTTAACGCCATCTGTCCGATAAGCGTCTGTTCAGCGGTTAGGACGAGTTTATCAAAGAAGTGATAGGCGTCCTTAACCGCCATCTGAATCACCTCGGAGATATTTTTTCCGCCGATGCGGACGGCCAGTGGCTCTGGTTTTAAGCGCGCGCCTTTGCAGGTTGGGCAGGGCAGTTCGCTCATATATGAGTGTATCCGGTGCTTGACTCCTTCGCTCTGGGTTTTGTAGAACCGGTTCTCCAAGTCCGGTATCACGCCGGTAAAACTGCGTTTATATTTGGCTTCATCTGGTTGATTGGTGCCGTACATCAGGATCCGTTTCTTATCTTCAGGCAGGTTGTAGAAAGGCGCATCCATAGCTATGTTGAAATCGCCGGCGAACTCCTTGATAACATACGAATAATAAATAGCCATCCGGTGTCCGGATTTACGCCAAGCCTCGATGGCTCCGTTAGCCAGCGAGAGCGACTTGTCAGGCACAATCAGGTCCATATCCAGTTCCATCCGTGTGCCCAGGCCGTTGCAGCGTGGGCAGGCGCCATAAGGTGAATTAAACGAGAATATCCGCGGGCTTAATTCCGATAAACTTATCTGGCATTCCGGACAGGCAAAATGCTCCGAGAATACCAGGTCGGAAAACCGTTTGCCCTGGGGCTGATGCGAGATGATGACCAATCCTTCGCCTAATCTCAATGCGGTTTCGACCGAATCAGCCAGCCGGCTCTTTTCTATGCCGGCAGGCTCAACGCTCAGTCTGTCGATGACTATCTCGATATTATGACGTTTGTATTTATCCAGTTTAGGGACGGATGAGCCGAGTTCTATAACCTTGTTGTCAACCCGGACTCGGACAAAGCCATTGCGCCGGATGCGTTCAAAGACATCCCGATGTTCGCCTTTTTTGCCTCGGATAATCGGAGCCAGGACAATAATCCGGGAATAAGCCGGGAATGATTGGATATGCTGGATAATCTGCTGGGCGGACTGTTTGACAATTGGTTTATTGCACTTGGGGCAGAAGGGTTGGCCCAACCGGGCGAAGATAACGCGCAGATAATCATATATCTCGGTAGTGGTAGCCACGATCGAGCGAGGTGTGCCGGTTCCGCCCCGTTGTTCTATAGAAATCGTGGGAGGCAGGCCTTCGATAGATTCCACATCCGGTTTGGCAATTTGTTCCAGGAACTGCCGGGCGTAGGCCGAGAGCGATTCGATATAACGGCGTTGTCCCTCGGCGTAAATGGTATCAAAAGCCAGGGAGGTCTTGCCTGAGCCGGAGACACCGGTTACCACAATTAGTTTATCACGCGGGATATCAATGTTGATATTCCTGAGATTATGCTCCTTGGCTCCGCGTATGGATATATGATTGGTCATAGGGGTAATTAATCCTGCAGTATATATTATTTTGTAAACTGTGTCTACGTTTTGGGATTTATTCTTTGACGATGGCTAGTGGTTTTTGGTATAGAATAAAGGTAATGAACTAAGCGAAGCGTGAACTCGAAGAGGCCGCGAAGCGTGACCCTGAGCGAAGCGAAATGAAAACCTTAATGCAATGTACTATTAAAAAGCCTGTTTTCTGTGAAGGCATCGGACTTTTTACCGGGCAGAAAGTGAAATTGTGTTTCCAGCCCGCTAAAGTTAATGATGGCATAACATTCATTGCCAATGGCGCCAGAATTTCTGCTTCTATCAGTAACGTGCTGACCCAATACCGCCGCAATGCCATCGGGAAAGACGGCATCATTATCGAGACTATAGAACACCTAATGGCAGCTTTGAACGGATTAGGTATTACCAATATTGATATCGAGATTTATTCTGATAGTCAATCTGCAACCTATGAGATACCGAATACGGACGGCAGCGCTAAGTTATTTGTGGATTTATTATTAAAAGCCGGTATTGAGGAACAGCGCGCACCCAGGAGAGTCCTGCGAATAAATGCGCCGGTTAATTACAGGGATGGCGAGTGCTCTATTATTGCCTTGCCAGCCGCTGACGATTCATTAACTGTTGACTATACCTTTTCGCATAGCGCCGTGATTATCGGCAATCAGCATTTATCAGTGGAACTGGTACAGGATAACTTTATTTCGGAGATAGCCCCGGCCCGAACGTTTTGTATGGCCGACGAAGTGGCGTCTCTTCAGGCACAGGGAATAGGTAAGTCAGCCAATTATCAGAATGTTCTGGTGGTGGATAATGACAAAATCGTCCAGAACACCTTGCGCTTTAAAGACGAATTCGTGCGCCATAAAATACTTGATTTAATCGGCGATTTATACTTGTTAAATGCCTCGTTATTTGCTAAAATAGCAGCGGTTAAGACCGGCCATAGACAAAATGTAGAATTTGTCAGGAAATTGGTTGGATTACTCTAAGGCAGCTGAATTAATCAGATAAATGGAGGATAATGTTATGAATCCAGAAAATAGCGAAATTAAATCTTCCGATGGGAATAAAGGCGTGAGGCTTGACATCAGGGAAATCCATAATATCCTACCGCATCGGTATCCTTTTCTCCTGGTGGATCGGGTTATAGAAATGGAAGGATACCAGCGTGCGGTCGGGATAAAGAACGTCACGATGAATGAACCGTATTTCCAGGGGCATTTTCCGGGTATGCCAATTATGCCCGGCGTTCTGCAGATTGAGGCGATGGCGCAGTTGACTGGTATTATGCTTCTTTCCCGGGCCGGTAACGAAAAGAAAATAGCCATGTTTTTGTCGATTGACGAGGCTAAGTTCCGGCGATCGGTCATTCCGGGAGACCAGTTGCGCATAGAAGTCAATACCACCAAGGTCAAGTCCAGAATTGTTGAAGCCGAAGCCAAGATTACCGTGGAAGGAGAGGTGGCTTCAGAATCAAAGTTCAAGTTTATGCTGGTAGATAAGGAATAATTATGACAAATATTCATCCGACGGCCATTATTGACAAGAGCGCGGAGATTGACCAGAGCGTTACCATCGGTCCATATACGACTATCGGGCCTGATGTCAGAATCGGCGCGGGTAATATTATCGGCCCTTATTGCCATTTTGAATCGCATACCACTATCGGCCGGAATAATAAGTTCCTGGCCTATTGCAGTGTTGGCACCCCGCCCCAGGATGTCGGCTACAAGAATGAGCCGACCCGCCTGATTATCGGCGATAATAATACCTTCAAGGAATTTGTCACGCTCAACCGCGGTACTATGAAGGACAGGCAGGAGACGGTTATCGGCAACAATAATTATCTGATGGCATATGCCCATGTCGGACACGACAGCGTTTTAAGCAATAATATCATTATGGCCAACGCCGTTCAGGTGGGCGGACACGTTCACATAGAGGATTACGCGGCTTTAGGCGGGATGGTCGGGGTTCACCATCTGGTTACTGTTGGAGCCCATGCTTTTATCGGAGGAATTGCCCGGGTGATTCAGGATGTGCCTCCCTATATGATTGCCGAAGGCCATCCGGCCAAGGTGCGCGCCCTTAATGCCATCGGCCTGGAAAGAAGAGGGTTCCCGCCGGAGATTATCAGCGCTTTAGAAGCGGCGTACAAACTTATCTGGCGCGGTAAGATAACAACCGCCGAGGCATTTCAGAAACTGCTTTCGCCTGAAAAGAATCCCTGCAAAGAGGTTCAGTATCTGATAAAATCACTGCAAAACACCCGGGACGGCAAACACGGGCGCTATCGCGAATCGCTCCGCAAGGTGCCGGCCAGGTAGTCAATAGTGAATTGTGGAATGCGAATTGTGAATTGACTAATCCGCAATCCGCAATTCGTATCCATTATGTTCCAAAAAAGGATTACGGTCATTGTCGGATTTATCGCGATAACCTTTTTTATCATTGTCATTAGGTTATTCGCCTTGCAGGTTATCAATAATTCTTATTATCGAACCCAGGCGCGTAAATATGCGACTCGGATTGAACTCATCGCCGACCCGCGCGGCAAGATTCTTGACCGTAACGGTAATACCCTGGTTAGCAACAAACTTGCCTTTGATCTTTTTATCACACCGGCAATATACCTAAAACCGAAGACGCCGGCCGGCAAGACCGCAGTCAGTCCCGCTAATAGCGACAAAACCGCCGGCAAGAATGATTTGCCGTCTAAATCTGATGTTTCTAAGGCGGCTGATTACAATACGGATGACGATTTGGTTCAGTGGGAAGTGATCAGGAAGCTGACCGGGCTGCTAAATATTAAATCAGACTTGTTTATTTCAAAGATAAAAGCCATTCAGGAGAAAATCATTGCTCAGGCCCAGACCAGACCGGAGCGGGAACAAAAACGTTATATCAAGCAACAATACCGCAATAAATACCGGATTTTCTCGGGCCTGACGCTCAATCAAGCCATGCAGATAGAGTCGCACCCGGAGATTTTCAGGGGCTTCAGCGTTTCGGAAACCATCTCGCGTAATTATATCTATAACGATCTGGCCTGTCATGTTATCGGATATACCGGTCCGATCTGGAAAGAGGAATATGACCAGTTTGTGGAGAACGGCTATTTTGACGATATGCTCAACCAGGAGATAGACGAGAATACCTACCAGGCGTTGATTGATATGGGCGAATTTAAGAATGTGTTCATCGGCCGGAGCGGTATCGAACGGATGCATAACCGCTTGCTGACCGGGCGATACGGTGTTCGGATGAGTGAATTCGATTTTGCCACCAGGCAGAAGGACGAGTTGAGCCGGACCGAGTCCGTTCCGCCGACGGATATTATGCTGACCATTGACCTGAATCTGCAGAAGAAACTGGAAGCGGCGCTTAAAAATAAGTCAGCCGGCGCCGGAATCGTAATGGATATACATACCGGTGAGATCCTGGCCATGGCCAGCGCGCCGTCGTTTAATCTCAACCTGCTTCAGCCGCCGGTGGATAGTCAGGTAACCGAGTTTATCTCCAAGTCGCCCCTGAAACCATTGTATAACCGGGCCATTTCCGGCGAATACCCGCCCGGGTCGGTCTTTAAGATTATCACCGCCCTGGCCGCCTTGGAAGAAGGCAAGATTACGCCTTATACGCCCTTTTACTGCAACGGCCATTTTTCGCCTAAATACAAGAAATTCAAATGTTGGATTGCCGAGCATAACCGGGAGCATGGTTCTCTTTCTTTAGAAGAGGGTTTCAAGCATTCCTGCAATATTTTCTTCTTTAATGCGGGTAATTTAGCCGGCGGTGAGGCGATTACCAGATGGGCGCGGAATATGGGGTTCGGTGAGCGCGCCGGCATAGATGTCTCGGGCGAGAAAAAAGGCCGGGTGCCTAAGTCGCCGGCTGATAAAGACCTGAAAACAGGTAGACCTAATTGGGCGCTGGCTGATACCCTCAATATGTCCATCGGCCAGGGTGACTTGATGGTTACGCCGCTCCAGATAGTCCGGATGGTGGCGGCCATTGCCAACGGCGGCACGCTGGTCAAGCCGCGGATTATCAAGACCGATATACCGAAAGAGCCGTTAGAATCATTACATGAAAACGATTCAAAACTTTCTGTTTCATTCAAGCCCGGAGACAGCAAGCCGGCTGTGGTTCAAAAGAATGAGCCGCCTCAAAAGATAAATATCTCCGAAAGCACGCTGACGCATATCCGTAACGGGATGTATAAAGTGGTGCATTCCGAGGGCGGGACCGCCCACGGTAGCGGGGTGCGGAATTTCCCAGCCGCCGGCAAGACCGGCACGGCCGAGGTCTGGGGCAAGAAATCGCACGCCTGGTTTGCCGGATTCGCGCCTTTTGACAAACCGCAATTCGCCTTTGTGGTCGTGGTGGAATACGGCGGCAAGGGTTCTGAGGTCTCGGCGCCCATCGTGGCCTCATTCCTGCCCGAAGCCCTGGCCATATATCAGCCGGCCCAACCGCAGGGAAAATAAGATATAATCCATAAATTCCTTGACCCCGCACATAAATAGTGTTAGAAAACCACACTACAAATAATAACTAAATTAGTACTGTATGTACTGCTTATGTGCGGGGTTGACTAATTACCTTTTACATAAAATGAGCTTGTAATCTCTAACGGGATGAATGAGAAGATTTAACCTATGTCTACTATTAATGCGACCGAGATAAAGAAGGGGATGATCATTAAGTTCAATAATGACCTTTACGAGGTGGCGGACTATGACCACGTCACGCCCGGCAACTGGCGGGCCATGATGCAGGTCAAGATGCGCAGTGTCAAGACCGGCTCCACCCTTGAATACCGTTTCCGTTCGGTGGACAAAGTAGAACAGTTATCCGTGGAAGTAAAGCCGGCAGATTATCTTTACCAAAAAGGGAATTTCTTCGTATTTATGAGCACTGAGAACTACGAAGAGATTTCCATTGCCCTGGATGTCATTAAGGAAAAAGCCAAGTATATGAAAGAGAACCAGTCCGTGATGCTGGTTTATTGCGACGGCGGGCTGATTGATGTCCAGTTGCCGGTAACGGTTGACCTGAAAATCACCGAGACTACGCCGCCTTTGAAGACCGCCACGATTACCAATGTTTCCAAACCCGCCACCCTGGAAACAGGACTGGTGGCTCAGGTACCGGCATTTATCGAGCAGGGGGAAACCATCCGCATTGATACGCGCGACGGGCGCTACGTGGAACGCGTTAAAGTGGAATAAGGTCTCTGCACTTTCTGTATGAAACCATTAACTGTCTTCAAATTGGGCCCTACTGCCTATGATGAGGCGCTTTCTTTCCAGTTCGAACTGGTGGAAAGGGTTCGGGAGTCAAAAGGCAAGAATTCATTCCTGATGCTTCTGGAACACCAGCCGGTTATCACCAAGGGCAAGAATGCCAACGGCAATAATATCCTGGCCTCTCCTGAGGCGCTTAAGAGAAAAGGCATCTCGGTAAAACAGATTGACCGGGGCGGCGATGTGACATATCACGGCCCGGGACAGCTGGTCGGCTATCCGATAATACAATTAGCATACCACAAGAAAACGCTCCGGGAATATGTCCGCCTGCTCGAGCAGACCCTGATTAAAACCCTGGCTGGTTTCGGCATAGATGCCCAGACCAATGATAACAGCTCGGCCGGCGTCTGGGTCGGTGATTCCAAAATCGGATTCATCGGCATGCGGGTTTCCAAAGGCGTCACTTATCATGGGTTTTCGTTTAATGTCAATAACACTCTCGATGCCTTTGAACTGATTAATCCCTGCGGTATGAAAAACCCCCAGATTACCTCGTTGGCCAAACTGCTTAATAAACCGGTGTCAATCAGTGAGGTGACTGCCAAATATCTTGAGGCGTTCCGGGAATTATTTAATGTCGGGATAACCGAGGTCAAGACCCATCTATCGTATATACCCAAAGAAATACCGTCATAAAATTATGTTGCCGTCCTGGTTAAAACAGAATAAACCATCGCTGGGCAAATCCATGGCAATTAATAATATCATCAAGAGTCATGGTCTTCATACGGTCTGCCAGAGCGCCAAATGCCCCAATATCTTCGAATGCTTTGCCAAAGGCACGGCTACCTTTATGATTCTGGGCGATGCCTGCACCAGGCACTGCCGGTTCTGCTCGGTCAAGAAACAAGCGCCTCTGCCGTTGGCTTCCAATGAAGCGAAGGAAGTGGCGGATGCCTGTTGCAAGATGAAACTAAAACATGTCGTGATTACTTCGGTTACCCGCGATGATTTGCCGGACGGCGGGGCAGGCGTATTCTATGATACGATTATGGAAGTGCGTAAGACGTCTCCTGGAGTGGCTATTGAGGTCCTGACTCCGGATTTCCAGGGTAATCAAACAAGCATCCGCCAGGTTGTCTCAGCCCAACCCGATATATTTAATCACAATATCGAAACCGTGCCCCGGCTTTACTCCGAGATTAGACCCGAAGCGGATTATCAGCGCTCATTAAAACTGCTGGCCTATGTTAAGGAGTTAAACCCGGCCATGCGGACCAAGTCAGGCCTGATGTTGGGATTAGGAGAAAGAGAAGACGAGGTGCTGTCGGTGCTCAAAGACCTGAGGGTCGTGGATTGCGATATGGTTACCATCGGTCAATACCTGCGCCCGTCATTAAGCGCCGGAACCGTGGAGGTGGCCAGATTCGTCCCGCCCGAGGAATTCGAGGCATACCGCGCCAAGGCATCAGAGATGGGTTTTAAGGCCGTGGCCTCGGGTCCTTTTGTTCGCTCGTCATACATGGCTGCGGAGTTGTACGGAGTTCGCTAGCGCGGTCACTGCGGTGTTCCGATAATTTCGGGGAAGAATTAGGATTAACCCCTCGACTTCGCTCGGGATAAGACATTGTAACGTTCTCCCGCCCCAAAGGGACGGCATAACTAACAATCTCTAAAGTTTAGCCGCTAAACAACCGAGAGTCATATAATGGGTTTTTTCTTTTATCTTATCGGATTTCTTGCCATTGGAGTGTTTTTTGTTATGCTTTGGAAAACCAGGTCCCGGAAAGAGGCCATGAGGCAAGAAGACGAGTGGATGCAGAGTTTGCCTCCTGAAGAGTGGGGTAGTAGTGAACATGAAGAAGAAGACGAAGAAAAAGATAGCTAAGGCTTCTGGTGCAGGCGCTAAGGCCAAACCGGCCACCAAGATTAAGTTCAAGTCGCCAGTTGATGCCTCTGGCGCCCCTGAAGCAAAATCAGAACCGGTAGCTAAGGTCAAAAAAGCCAAGGTGGTGTTGCCGGCAACGAAAGGTAAGTCACTGGTGATTGTCGAATCGCCGGCCAAAATCAAAACCATCAGCAAGATTCTGGGCAGCGATTATGTCATCACCTCGTCTTACGGCCATATCCGTGACCTGCCCAAGAGCAAGCTCGGCATAGATATCGAGGACAATTTCAAGCCCGGCTATATCATCATGCGCAAGCAGATAAAGAATGTCAACGCGCTGAAAAAGATGGCGGCCGCGTCCAATGGCGTGTATCTGGCCACTGATCCGGACCGGGAAGGCGAGGCCATTGCCTGGCACCTGTCCGAGATTCTGGGCATGCCGCCAGATAAGTTCTGGCGGGTGAGTTTTGACGAGATTACCGCGCCGGCCGTTAAGGAGGCGTTCAGCCATCCCCGTAAGATTTCCATAACCCTGGTCAATGCCCAGCAGACCCGGCGTTTCCTGGACCGGATTATGGGCTATAAATTATCACCGCTCCTCTGGGACAAGATAACCCGGGGCCTGTCAGCCGGCCGGGTCCAGTCCGTGGCGCTTCGGCTGGTGGTGGAACGGGAAAGGGCCATCCGGTCATTCAAGCCCCAGGAGCACTGGAAAATAACGGCTGACCTGTCCCACGCGATGCCGCATGGCTGTCGCGCCCATCAGGGCAAGGACATATTTAACGCGACACTTTACAAACTTAACGACTCCAATGTCGGCAGTCCGATGGACGGCAGCGCCAATATCTGGATTGGCTCGGAAACCGAATCCAAGAAACTGGTCGAGCGCCTCGGGAAAAGCGATTTCAAGGTGCTGGGTATAACCGAACGCGAAAGCAACCAGTATCCGGCGCCGCCGTTTATCACCAGCACGCTCCAGCAGACCGCGTCCATCAAGCTCAATTTCAGCCCGCGCAAGACCATGATGATTGCCCAGCAATTATATGAAGGCGTGGAACTGCCGGAAGGCCCGGCCGGCCTGATTACCTATATGCGCACCGACTCGGTCCGGGTCAGCGAGGTGGCTATCAAGGAATGCCGGAGTTTTATCGCTAAGCACTTCGGAGAGGGGTTGCTTAATCCGGAAGCCCGGCATTACAAGCCCAGCAAACAGTCCCAGCAGGCGCACGAGGCCATCCGGCCGACCTATCCGGCCAAGATGCCGGATGATATCGCCCAATACCTGACCAGAGACCAGTATAAACTCTACACCCTTATCTGGAAACGGTTCACGGCCACCCAGATGAAACCGGCGGCCTGGAAGAGCAAATCAGTGGAGATTGAATCGCAGTTGGCGCCAGCACTGGAACTGGAGGTCTTCTCCAATGACAAGCGGCACAAGCTCATCGCCGAAAAGATACTCGCCTCAGTTGGGTCCGGCCAGAACGGGGCAGTGCTGGAAAAAATCATAACCATATTAAGCCGGAACAAGCAGGACGATGAGACGGCCCGGAAAATCATTGAAGCCCTGGGGCAGAATGTGGAAGACAAGGCATTAACCGCCCGGATAATCGGCATCATGGATGAAACCGTGGACGGTGCTCTGATACTTGAGAAGATGAACGTAGCCAGATGCCTTTGGAGCGCCAATGAACGCCGGCTGGTGGCTCCGGGATTTATGACCCTCTATAATCCCGAGGAGCAGTTATTGCCCGGCTTAAAAGAATCCGGCAAGCTGGACGTAGCGCAAATCATCCCGGCCCAGTCGTTTACCGAACCGCCGCCTTATTACAACGAGGCATCGCTGGTCAAGGTCCTGGAAAAATACGGCATCGGCCGCCCGTCCACCTACGCGCCGATTATTGCCACCATCCAGGACCGGGGCTATGTCATCAAGCGGGCCCGGCAGTTGACGCCGACTGATTTAGGCCTGCTGGTCAACGACAAACTCGTGCCGTTCTTTGAGGATATCATCAATACCCAGTTCACGGCCCGGATAGAAGAGGAACTGGATTTGATTGAGGAAGGCCAGAAGGAATTGGTCCCGACATTAAAGGAATTCTACGCGCCGTTTGCCAAGGACTTGGAAAAGGCCCAGGCCGAGATGACCAGCGAAAAGGGCAAGGAGAGCGGCGGGAAATGCCCACTGTGCAATAGTCCGATTGTCGAACGCTGGTCCCGGTTCGGCAAATTCCTATCCTGTTCGGCATTCCCGGAATGCCGGCATACCGCATCGCTCAAGCCAAAGGCTGAGCCGGAAAAGACCGACCAGGTCTGCGAAAAATGCGGCAAGCCCATGGTCATCCGGTTCAACCGCCGGCGCAGAACCCGGTTCATCGCCTGCTCCGGATATCCGGACTGCAAAAACGCCAAGCCGTTCAAGAAACCCGGTGAAGAGGCAGAAGCGGCCCCGGAGCCGGCCCGGAAACAAAGCCCGTCGGTTGAAGAGACCGAAGCCAACGGCACTTCAGCAGAAGAGACAGCCGCTAACTAACGACCTTACCCCTAAAGACATTCCGATTGACAATTCTTGCCCGGCAAAGGCCAAAATGGTAGGATGGAATAAATGGGTCTTCCGGGAATTCCACTGGTTTCGGAAGGAGTAAATTATGAATAATGAACTTGTGCCGGTTACAAAAATAGCCGTTTTTCGCGGCCGGAAAATACGCAAAACCATCCACAAAAACGAATGGTGGTTTTCTATAGAAGATGTAGTTCGGGTCCTTACAGATTCATTACAACCAGCCGGATATATTAAGGATATGCGGCGCCGGGACCCGGAGATAGCCAAAGGGTGGGGGCAAATTGCCACCCCCCTTTTGATTCAAACAGCCGGCGGTCCGCAAAAGGTGAATTGCGCTAATACCGAAGGCATGTTCCGTATTATCCAGTCCATTCCCTCGCCCAAAGCCGAGCCGTTCAAACGCTGGCTGGCTAAGGTGGGCTACGAGCGGGTCCGGGAGATAGAAGACCCGGAACTCGGCACCAAACGCACCCGGGCATTGTATAAAGCCAAGGGCTACAGCGATGACTGGATAGAAAAACGGATGCGCGGCATTGCCATCCGCGAGGAACTGACCGACGAATGGAAAAAGCACGGAGTTGAAAGGGACAAGGAATACGAGATTCTGACCGCGGAAATCTCCCAAGCGACATTCGGGCTTACCCCGAGCCAGTATAAGAAACTCAAAAACCTGAAGCGTCAAAACCTGCGCGACCATATGACCGACCTGGAACTGATTTTCTCTATGTTAGGCGAGGCGTCAACCACCCAGATTACCAAGGTGGAACATCCGGACGGATTTGTGGAAAACAAGAAAGTGGCCCGGCGGGGCGGCAATGTGTCCGGAATAGCCCGCAAGAAACTGGAGCAGGAAACCGGCGGCCGGGTGGTCAGTCCGCAAAACTATCTGGCAAATCAGCAGAATAAACGGCTAAAAGATAAGTAATGGCAAAACCCGGTGAAGAGGCAGAAGCGGCCCCGGAGCCGGCCCGGAAACAAAGCCCGTCAGTGGAAGAGACCGAAAGCAGCGACGAAGCTACTAACTAACGAATCAATTCCCACAACCAGTTAATTGCTGGACATTCCGGGCGGGATTTTCTAAGTTTAAGGCATAAAATCAACCTCTATCAATAAAGAATTAGTGTATCCCCGGAATTAGAATTCGTATGAATTTTCTGCGTAAAATATTTAAGAAGAAAGCGCAGGTTGATCCTGCCAATGATCCTAACATGGTAAAGGCCTATGATGGATATGGTCGGGAAATATTTATCTCCAAACAGCAATGGAAGGACAAGGTACTCCTGAAGAATCTAGAGGAGAAACGCAACAATCCTAATCAGCTTTATGATTGGCTTTTCTTGGCACTGAAAGATGGATTTGTGCAAGATATTGTTCCTTATGCCGAGCATTTATGGCGCACTGACCCTATTCCATCCAGGGGAGCCGCAGTACTCGGTATTGTCTATATGAAGAATAACCGCTTGGATGAGGCGGAACGAGTATTAAATGATTTCCTGTCAGCACATGGCGATAATGGGGTTGTTCTGACTAACTTGGCAAAGGTATACGATAAACGGGGGGATAAAGCAAAAGCCGAATCAATTCTTTGGCATGCCTTGGAGGTTGACCCTAATCAGGAAAATGGGCTTGCTTGGTATATTGCAATTCAGAGTGAGCGGGGAGGCGAAGCGTCGGTACTCGATGCCTATCATCATATCGCCGCTTGGCCCAAAAGCTGGAGGGTCCAGCTTTGGTTGGCGCGTGAGGCGCTTGCACGCAAAGATTTGCCAGCTGCGGAGGCATTTTACGCGGAAGTATTTGCCAGGGCTGAGCGTCCGGTTCCCGATTATGTCCTTACACAAATAAGTGGAGACTTAGGTAAGAACGGATATCTGGCAGAGATGTTTCGTCTGGTCGAGCCTCATTTTGACCCGGCTATTCACGGCTTTAATGTTGGAAATAATCTTATAATGGCCAATCGTGAACTTGGTCGCACAGATATTGCCCGGCGTATTCTAAATCAGCTTTATGCCCAGAAACGTCCTGATTGGCAGCATGCGTTAAAGTACTGGGACACTGAACTTGCCAAAGACGAAGTAGCGCGCAAGGCGCAACAAAACCCCGGACAATCTATTGTTTTCATTTCAACAGAAGGTCCGTTATGGGCAAGTAAGGAATCCCCATTTGCAGTTCTCATGCCGGCTAAATCTGGTAACACACCGCAGATTGCCGTTTTGGGAAGCATGGCCTTGTTTTCGGAGTTATCCAAAAAGCCTGTGCCTCAACTCAGCGATGCTCCGGGCCGTATCAGCCGGATTGTTGCTCTTTTTCTGGCTGAAAAAATCCACCTTCAAACCGATGCGGTTGGTATAGCTTTAACTCCTTGGGCGCAAAAACTAGGGTTTGCTGTTTTTGGTAATCCCTACGGCGACAAGGATCTCTGTGAAGTTGCATGTAAGAGTGTGAAAGTTCCGCATTTTATCGTTGCTGTCAATTTTGATGCTACCCAGTTAAAATGGAAAATGATACTACGCTTATTGAGGGTGAGTGATTGTGTGCGTGTTGCAGAAGAACAGATTGAAGCCGATCCGCTGAATCCCGGACCAGCTATTGAGCTTTTAGCTCAAACGCTTCAACAGTTGCTTGCTAAATACGCCGGGGTGCATATTACGGCACATCCGCAATGGTACCAGAATCTATCCGGACCGGATTTATCTGACTATCTTCTGCGGCTTGAGCAACAACTTGCAGTAATATGTAAAAATCTCGATTTCCTCGAAGGAGGAGGTTTGTTCGGGGAACATGAAATCATTGATGGTGTTTTGCAACTCTGTCTAAGTCAGCCGGCAAGCCAATTGGTTAGAATGGTTCTGGCCCAAACGCTCCGGCAGATGAGCAAATTGCACCCGGAACTTATTTCCGAATATAAAGATAAGATTAATTTACTCCAACGGACTCATCTTCTGACAGGAGAAGTTGGCGAATTGATTAATAAAGCCATTAATCAGACAATGACACGGACGGCTTAGTGATACGACTTTCTAGTCCAGGGACACAACAAATTATCCTCCATCCTTACAGCGACCATAGAGTATCCCCTAAGCGGGGGCGGTCTATCCCCTAAGCGGGGATGGGCTATCCCCTAAGCGGGGAGGGGCTATCCCCTAAGCGGGGACGGGCTATCCTCTAAGCGGGGAGGGACTACCCCCTAAGCGAGGGTGGACTATCCCCTAAGCTGGGAGGGGCTACCCCCTAAGCGGGGTGGGGCTACCCCCTAAGCGGGGATGGGCTATCCCCTAAGCGAGGTGGGGCTATCCCCTATGCGAGGTAGGGCTATCCCCTAAGCGAGGTGGGACTATTCCCTAAGCCGGGACGGGCTATCCCCTAAGCGGGGACGGACTATCCCCTAAGCCGGGAGGGGCTACCCCCTAAGCGGGGATGGGCTATCCCCTATGCGAGGATGGGGTATCACGGGTGCGGGGATGGGGGGAGGGGGGAGGGGGGATACCCCACCCCCCACCGTCTGAACCGGTTTTTGAGATAATAACTTTATGGATAAATGGTTACGCCAAAACCCGAGTGATTTTGGTAGCAGATTTCAGCCCGGATTACTTATTTAACGAGACATTAGACGACTTTTGGGGGTCGATATTGGCCTTTTGTTCTATGTCCCGCCAGAAGATAGGGCCAATGCGGCTGCGCCTAAGAGGCCGGCATCCTCGCCTAATTTGGCCGGGACAATCAGGGGCTTGCGATAGGGGTGTTTCATTATACTTGCCTTGACTACCTGACGCAGGGGTTTGAACAGAATCTCACCGGCCTGAGCCACTCCGCCGCCGATTACCACCATCTCCGGGTCAAAGATGTTAATCAGCGATGCGCAGGCCAGACCGAGATAATGGGCGGTGTCTTGAACAACTTCGCGGGCGAGTTTGTCGCCTTTTCTGGCTTTGTCAAATATTGTTTTAGCAGTAATGTCGTGCGTCTTGCGTCCTACGTCTTGCGTCCGGACGCCCAACGCATAACGCCCAACGCATAACGCATAGCGTTCTACAATGGCCGGTGCGCTGACCAGCGCTTCCAGATGCCCGGGTTTCCCGCAACTGCAGTCCGGGCCATTGGGGTCTACGTTCATATGCCCGATTTCAGCGGCATAGAAATGCGAGCCGCGATATATCTGGTTGTCAATGATAATCCCGCCGCCTACGCCGGTGCCTAAGGTCAGGCAGATGAGATTCGTTGCTTTCTTCCCAGCGCCCCAGCATTTCTCACCCCAGCCGGCCAAATTGGCATCGTTGTCTATGAAGACGGGTATTTTGAGCGCCTTCTCAAGCTCCTGTTTTACCTTCGTGCCTTTCCAGCCAATCAGATTGGGGGAGTCAGCCAGGATAATGCCTCTTTCAGCGTCAATAGAGCCGGGACAGGCGAGGCCGACACCGCGAACGGAATGACGAATGACGAATGACGAATGACGAATAACTTGATTGACTAATTGGGCAATGAGCCGGATGCCTTGTTTGCCATTGGGTGCTTTCGAGAAAGAGACCTTTTTCCTGGCCTTGATATGGCCGTTTTGGTCCACCAGCGCCGCGGTGATGTGGCTGCCGCCTAAATCGATACCAATAGCAAATTTGGTCATAAGATGTATATAGTAAAATCCCCCTTAATCCCCCTTTTGCAAAGGGGGAAGGGGGATTAGAGCAAATAGTCCTATAACCTTAAGTGCCAACCGTCTCAAGGTCAGGTTTTTTGTCGCCCTGATTACACTTCTTGAGCAGTTTTTCCCATTCCTTATCCACATTGGCCTGGAGTTTGTTGATAAGCTCCTGGTTCGGTCCGCTCCGGTGGGTGCTCCCGGTCTCTGCGGAGTTCCCGCCCTTGGCGAAGATGTGCTTGAACCGGCCCTGGGGCTTGAGCCATTCGGTGATGGGTTTCTTTTCCTTGGGGATATAATTGAGTTTGTATTCCCCGTTTTCCACTTCATAAAGCGGCCAGTAGCAGGTATCAGCCGCAATCCGGGCCAGGTTGATGGAGTCCTTCATCTCGTTTCGCCAGCCCCGGTGGCAGGGCGAGAGGATATTCAGGAAGCTCGGGCCGTCAGCGGCCAGTGCCTTTTTGACCTTGGTCATCAGGTCGCGCCAATGGGCCGGCGTGGTCTGGGCCAGGTAGGGGATATTATGGGCTGCCACGATGCCGGTCAGGTCCTTGCGGAAGACCGGTTTGCCGTAACTGGCCGAGCCGGCCGGGGTAGTGGTGGTGGAAGCGCCCATTGGGGTGGCGCCGGAGCGCTGGATGCCGGTATTCATATAGGCCTCGTTGTTGTAGCAGACATAGAGGAACTTGTGGCCGCGTTCCAATGCGCCGGAAAGCGCCTGCAAGCCGATATCAAAGGTCCCGCCGTCGCCGCCCACGGCGATGAATTTAATGGTCTTGGTAACCTTGCCCTGGCGTTTGAGCGACTGGTAAGCGGCCTCGATGCCGGAGATGGTCGCGGCCGAATTCTCGAAGGCGCTGTGAATCCAGTTGCATTTCCAGGCCGTATACGGATAGGTGGCGGTGGCCACATAGAGACAGCCGGTAGCCACGGACATAACCACCGGGTCTTCGGCGGCCATCAATATCTGGCGGAAGGTGGTTCCGGCGCCGCAACCGGCGCAAAGCCGGTGTCCGGAGACGAATGTTTCTTCCTTCTTGGATAATTCTTTTAAACTTAGTGCCATAAAATTCCTTTCTTACTTAATTTTTGCGAAACGCCCCTTCCGTCATTCCCGTGTAAACGGGAATCCAGTAATCACATGGGGTCTGGATTCCTGCTTTCGCAGGAATGACATAAAAGGGAAATTATTCTCTTACCGTTAAATAGTCAAACACCTTATCAACCTTGCCGGCCTTGGCCACATCAAACAATTTCTGGAATACCTTGTTGATGTCTTCCAGCCGGATATCGCGTCCGCCGATTCCATAGATGTAATTAATCATCAGGGGCTGTTTGGGCAGTCCGTACATGGCAGACCTGACCTCGGTAAAGGTCGGGGTGCCGCCGGCGCCGAAGGCATCGACCCGGTCCATAACCGCGATGGCCTTGAGATGTTTCAGCGCGTTCTTGATTTCCTCTGCCGGGAACGGCCTGAAGATGCGGGGCTTGAGCAGCCCGACCTTGACGCCCTTGGCCCGGAGTTCATTGACCACCATCTTGGCCACGCCGGCCGCGGAATTGATGATGACCAGCGCGTATTCGGCGTCATCCAATTTGTAGGATTCGAACAGCCCGTATTTCCGGCCGGACATCTTGGCGAATTCCTCGGCCACCTCAAGTATCTTGGCCTTGCTGTTTATAATCGCCTCGGAATGCTGGCGTTTGTGTTCGGTATAATAATCCTGCAGGGCGCAGGCGCCGATAGTCACCGGGTTATCCACATCCAGCAGTGAATTTATGGCTTTGAACTCGCCCACGAATTTCCTGACCGCCTCGTCATCGAGCAGGTCAACCCGTTCCACGGAATGGGTGGTGATGAATCCGTCCATCGAGACCATGACCGGCAGGCGGATGTCCATATCTTCGCCGATGCGGACGGCCTGGATGAGGTTGTCATACATCTCCTGGGCGTTTTCGGAGTATATTTGGATCCAGCCGGAATCGCGTCCGCCCATGGTATCATCGTGCCCGCAGTGGATATTTAGCGGCGCGCTTAAGGAGCGGTTGGCTACATACATTATCACCGGTGTGCGCAGTCCGGCGGCGATGGGCAGCATCTCCCACATCAGGGCGAATCCGGCTGATGAGGTGGCGGTCATGGTCCGGGCGCCGGCGGCTGAAGAGCCGATACAGGCGCTCATGGAACTATGCTCGCTTTCCACCGGCACGTATTGGGTCTTGACCAGTCCGTTGGCCACGAACTCGGCGAATTCCTCCACGGCCTCGGTCTGGGGCGTAATCGGATAGGCGGCCACCACGTCCGGATTAATCTGGCGCATGGCCTCGGATACCGCGTTGTTTCCGGTCATTGCAGCTATTCGGTTCGCTCCGGTAGGTGCTCCCGGTCTCTGCGGAGTTCTGGCGTTTTTGTTGTCTGTCATCTTAACGTCCCTTCTATAAGATACTTACTTTTTTTACCGCGTCATTCCCGCCCCGTGTTTGTCATTCCCGCGAAAGCGGGAATCCACGGGATAAACTCCAGCGGGAATCTATACTTCTGGATTCCTGCCTACGCAGGAATGACAGAGAGTGAATAGTTACTTCTTATCCTCCACCATCTGGATGGCCTTGACTTTATCCGGGCATTCCTCGGCGCAGATGCCGCAACCCTTGCAGTATTTCAGGTCAAACTCGGCAATCTTGCCGTCCTTGACCTTGATGCAGCCATCCGGGCAGTAAATCCAGCAGAGCAGGCAGTTGGTGCATTTCTTGTTATCGTGCACCGGCTTGAGGTTGCGCCAGCCGCCGGTTTCATACTGCATACTACAGCCCGGGTCTTTGATAATTGAGCCGATAGGCATCTCGTGGCGATTCATTGTCTTCTTTGCCATATTATTAATCTCCTTTTTAGAGCCAGTTAGGAACAGAGTGACTTACTGGGTCTTATCCCGGCAGTTTTTGCCGGGACACCTCATTATTCCTTTACTTCTGCGAAACCCTTTTTAATAGAGTTCAGGTTGCCCTCGACCACCTTGGCGGCGAATTTCTCGCCGAATGAATGTTTGATATCAGCCAGCAGACCGTCCAGCGAAACCACGTTGGTGGTCTTGACGATAGCGCCCATTATCGGCGTATTGGGCATGGTCCGGCCCAGTTCTGCGATGGAGATGCCGGTGGCGTCCACGGTATAGATTTTATTGCCGTCCATCTTAAGTTTAGCGCGAAGTTCGGCCGGTGTCTTGGTGGTATTGACGATGATAATTCCGCCTTTATTAAGGCCTTCGGCCACGTTGACCGTATCCAGCAGCGAATCATCCAGCACCACCACCACATCCGGGTTGACCACGGAGCAGTAGAGCGAGAAATTATCCTGGCTGACCCGGTTATAGGCGCGCATCGGAGCGCCCATCCGTTCCGGCCCGAACTCCGGCATGCCCTGGGCGTATTTGCCTTCGGTAATGGCGATTCTGGCCAGGGTCCGGGCGGCTAACATCGCTCCTTGCCCGCCCCGGGCGTGCCATCTGATTTCTGTTATTTTAGACATGTTTAGCGCTCCATTCTATTTCGTCTAAATGTCATTGCGAGTATAGTCCCTCGCAATGACAGAAAGAGGGTCTTTCAATAATCTCCTACACCAAATATTCTAACATCTTGGCCAGTTCTGCCTTCATATTCTTGCGGTCGATGACCCGGTCCACCAAACCGTGCTGGAGCATAAATTCCGAGGTTTGGAAACCCTCGGGCAGTTCCTTGCCGATGGTTTGGGCAATGACTCTCGGACCGGTGAATCCGATAAGCGCCCTGGGTTCGGCCAGGATGATATCGCCCAATCCGGCGAAACTGGCCATCACGCCGGCCATGGTCGGATTGGTTAATATTGAGATATAAGCCACGCCGGCATCGTGCAAACGGGCCAGGGCAGCCGAGGTCTTGGCCATCTGCATCAGGGAGATGCAACCCTCATACATCCGGGCGCCGCCGCCGGAGCCGGATACGAATATAAACGGAATCTTGAGTTCCATGGACTTTTCCGCGGCCCGGGCGAATTTCTCGCCTACCACCGAGCCCATCGAACCCATAATAAAACGGGAATCGGTCACGCCGAACATCACGTCTATGCCGTTGATTTTACCCTTGCCGACTATAACCGCGTCATTCATGCCCGTGGCCTTCTGGTCTTCGGCAACCTTATCCTTATAGGTGGACAGGGCCTTAAAACCGAGCGGGTCTTTGGAAACCATATCAGTCCAGTATTCCTCAAAGCTTCCCTTATCCATGGTTAGGGCGACGCGTTCCCGGGCGGTGATGGAGAAATGGTAATGGCATTCCGGGCAGACATTGAGCAGTTCCTTGACCTCGTTCTTGCGGACCAGGTTCTTGCAACCATCGCACTTGGTCCACTGGCCGTCCGGCATCTCCTTCTGGCGCTGGAGCACGAACTTCTTAAGGTTTCCCCATCCTTCAGACATAGTTAGTGTTCTCCTTTATTGGTAAATTAATTTATGTAGTGTATCAAACACCAATGACCGGGTCAAGAGAAATCCTGATAAATAATTACTTGACCCTGGCAGGACGGGCTGATATATAAAGGGCTAATATGCCAAAAAAGCCAAATGTTAGATTTGTCAGTTTGGGATGTCCCAAGAATCTGGTGGATTCTGAGGTGATGTTAGGCCATTTGACCGGCGCCGGTTATCGGATATGTCCGGACAACCAGTTAAATCAGGCCCAAAGCGACCTGTTTATGGTCAATACCTGTTGTTTTATCAACGAGGCCGAGCAGGAGTCGCGGGATATCATTGGACAGGCCATAGATATCAGGGATAAATTCCGCAAAGCGCATCCGGGCCGGAGCGGTTATAAGATAGTGGTCAGCGGATGCCTGGCCCAGCGGTATGCCGACCGTTTGAATAATGATTTTAAAGGACAGATTGACGGCATTATCGGGATATCCGAACGGGATAAGGTTATTGACCTATGCGATGGTTTGGTGAATAATGGGCATAGTAAAAATACCGTGTACCGGGCTAAGCCCAATACCGGATGCCGGACCGATGGTCAACGTCTGAGAATCACGCCGGCGCATTATGCCTATCTGCGGATAGCCGAGGGGTGCGACAACCGATGCAGTTATTGCGTGATTCCGGCGTTGCACGGCGCGTATCGCAGTAAGCCACTGGATAAGGTGATAGCCGAGGCATCATCATTGGTAGCAGGCGGGGCCATGGAGATTAATCTGATTGCCCAGGACATTTCTTCTTACGGCAAGGACATCGGCAGTTCCCTGCCAAAGTTGCTTGAGAAACTGTCCGGCATCAAAGGCCTAAAATGGATTCGGCTGTTATATACCCATCCGGCCCATTTTACGGATGAATTGATATATGCCATACGCGATATTGACAAGGTGGTCAAATATGTGGATCTGCCGATTCAGCATATCAGCGACCGGATGCTGGCCTCAATGGGTCGGCACACAACCTCAGCCCGGGTCAGGCGCCTGATAGACAAAATCAGGCAGGAGATACCGGGCGTATTCATCAGGACCTCGGTGATTGTCGGGTTTCCGGGCGAGACCGCCCAGGATTTCCGGGAACTGATGAACTTTATCAAGGATACGGAATTTGAACGGCTGGGGGCATTTGAATATTCTCGGGAAAAGGATACCTTGGCCTATAAGATGGCGCATCAGGTTCCGGCTAAGATTAAAAAGCAGCGGCTGGACAAGGTGATGTTATTACAGCAGGGCATTGCCTTCAGGCAGAATCAGGCGCTCAAGGGTAAATTAATGGATGCTATTATTGATAAGTCCGGTAAGAACGGGTTTTATTTAGGGCGGATTTATGGAGACGCGCCTGACGTGGATGGTAATATTATTATCAAGCCAAAAACTAAACTTTCAGCCGGGGATATTGTAAATATTAAAGTCACCGGCAGTAAAGGTTATGATCTTAAAGGAGAATTAGCAGATGAACATACCAAATAAGATTACGGTATCGCGGTTGGTGCTGGCTATAATTTATTTTATCCTGCTCTATCTGGCCGGCCTGGATACGATACCCGAGAAGTTTGACAAGGCCATATTCTACGCCGGGATGGTGGTTTTTAGCGTTGCGGCCCTGACCGATGTTTTGGACGGCTACCTGGCCCGGCGTTACAATATTGTGACCAAGTTCGGCCGGATAGCCGACCCGTTCGTGGATAAGGTCCTGATTTGCGGCTCGTTTATATTCTTCGTGAGCTGGCCGTCGCTGAAGCCGTTTATCAGCAGCTGGATGGTGCTGGTGATTGTCTTCAGGGAATTCCTGGTGCACGGCCTGAGGACCATTGCCGAGTCCAAGGGTATATCTTTCGGCAGCACTGTCTGGGGCAAGCAGAAGACCTTTACCCAGTGCATCACCGTTATCTGGACGCTGTTCTACCTGGTCTATATGAGATATACCGAGGGACAATGGTGGAGCGCGGTGCTGTTGAAGTCCCTGGTCTGGCTGACTCTGTTCTCCACGGTTTTTTCCGCCCTGACTTATTTTTATAAGATAAGAAAGATGCTCAGGGAAGTAGTGGATGAATAAGCTGTTAGTTATTATCGGGAGCGGGGGAGTGGGGTACAAATTGCCCCTGATGCAGGGTACAGTCGGCACCCTGGAGGCCGTGGTTTTGTATCTGGCGGTATTAAATTGGGCGCCGAAACAGGTTAATCTCTGGGCCTACGGTTTCATTGTTCTGTTTACGGTTTTGAGCTTGGCTTTGGGCGGTCTGGCTGAAGAGTATTTTAAGGCCAGAGACCCGCGTCCCTTTGTGCTGGATGAATTAGCAGGATTTTTCTGCGCGGTAATATTTTTACCGGCCACATATTTTTATATAATATGCGCGTTTATCCTGTTCCGGATATTTGATGTCTGGAAACCTTTCCCGGTCAGGAGATTGCAGGATTTGCCGGCCGGGGTGGGCATCGTGGCTGATGATTTATGGGCCGGTTTTTATGCTAATATCTGTTGCCAGATAATCAGGTATTTGATTTAATATTACGTATGCAAAAAGGTAAACCAACATCGTCTTCGGTTAGTGGCGCTTCCGGCATCAATAAGCCTGGTAGTGCTTCCAAGGTTGTTCGTCCGGGCCGGCCGGACAGTCGACCGGGCGGACCTTCAGGCAAATCTTCCAAGATAATGCCGGTTCCGGCTAATCTTGCCCCGGCCCAGAATGACAAGGCTACACCCGCCACGCATAAGGGGATATCATTGGGTATCAAATATGCCTTGCTGACCGCCCTGACCGTTAGTTTGGCCGTGATTTTACTGGTGGTTATCTATAATAATTTTTCCAGCAAAGTGATAGATGAGAATATTACCGAACAAGGTGTTAGATTCGTTCAATGGGCTGCCACCTTTAAGCCTTCCTATTGGAAATCAGCTGATAAAGACACCATAGAACTCCTGGCATCCAAAAAAGGTGATGCGATGGGTCTTAATGTGCCGAATATTTTAAATCTGGTGATTACCGATTTGGATAAGCGCCCACTGGCCGGGATAGACCAAAGCGAGACTACTTTGAGGAATCCTAAGAAATTGCCATTGGTGACATCAGAGACTATCACGCTAATGGAAGGCGAATACCAGGATAAAATAACCGGACGCTGGGTTCGGACCAGGTTGTTCATAAAGAAGATTGTTGATTCCGAACTGAAAGGCCAGGGTTATGTCATCCTGTTTCTTGATGCCAGAAAGATAGATGAGCAGTTGAGTAAGATACTGGCGGCGTCTATATTCCCGGCAATACTGGCAATTATCATTGGCGGGATTATCGGGTTCTTTATGGCCCGCTGGGTAACCAGGCCGGTCCAGGTCCTGATGGAGGATATGGCCATCGTCAGCGCCGGTGACCTGACCCATAAAAGCCGGGTGGAGAGCACTGATGAAGTGGGTGTTCTGGCGTCGTCATTTGATAAGATGACCAATAGTTTAAAGGTGGCTCACCAGCGGGAACTCGAGAGCAAGGCATTGGAACATGAACTTAACATCGCCCGGGAAATCCAGTATAACCTTTTACCCAAGGAGATTCCGACCATTCCCGGGTACGATATCGCGGCCCGCTATTTCCCCTGTTTTGAGGTCAGCGGCGATTATTATGATATTATGCAGCTTGATAACGATAATCTGGGCATTATTGTGGCCGACGTTTCCGGTAAGGGCGTGCCGGCTTCGATGATTATGACCATGGCCCGGAGTCTGGTCCGGATGGAATCGGAACGGAATCTTTCCACAGCCGATACCCTGAAGAAGGTCAACCGCATCTTAGCCCGGGACCTCAGGCGCGGGATGTTTGTCACCGCCATGTATTGTATCCTGAATATCAAGACCGGAATGATTAAGGTTTCCAGCGCCGGACATAATCCGCTGGTGGTCTGGCGCAATGATCAGCAGCGCTATGAATTGTTCAACCCCAACGGTATTGCCCTGGGCTTTGACCGCGGGCCGGTCTTTGACCGGACCATCAAGGAGGAAACTATCATGATTAATCCGGGTGATTTGGTGGTGGGTTTTACGGACGGCGTTACCGAGTCAATGGATACGGACGATAACGAATTGGGCGGGGATAAATTTTATAAGTTAGTCGGCGAACTGCATCATCTGGAATCACAGCGTGTTATTGACAGCGTGATGAAATTCCTGAGTGATTTTAAGGGCAGCGCGCCCCAGCATGATGATATTACACTAGTTTGCGTCAAGCGGACGGCTATCCCGGCCGGAAATGTTCCGGTGACGGAAGGGCTGAAACCGCCGGACGCATAATCGGACGCCGGAGAAGCTGTTTTGAGTCAGCGAGATAGGAGAAAGAATGACAGACAATGTTAAAGACCGGTTGGTTATTAACAGTGAACTGAAGCATCTGAATTTAGCGCGGCATTTTATCGTCAGGACTATCAGGAAGGTTAACCTGGCCCCGAGCGACGAGAATAAGATAGTCCTGGCTACTGATGAGGCATTGAGCAATATTGTTGAGCATGCCTACGAGTTTAACAAGAGCGGGTATATTGATATCAATGTCGAGGTTACCCCCAAGCAGTTCCAGATTCGGATACTGAACGGAGGGCGGGATTTTGATCTGGAGAAGGTGAAAATTAAGGATATTATGGAGCACGTCAAACAGGGGAAGAGGAGGGGACTGGGTATTTTTCTGATGAGACGGATAATGGACGAGGTGAAATACTCATTCAAGAACGGGCAGAATCAATTAATTCTAATAAAATATTTGACAACTTCCGATAGATAATTAGATTGTTTGAGAAATAAGGAGGAATGAATGGCAGAAATCAAGATAGAAATGCAGAAATTACCCAACGGAGCTATTCTTGTTAAGCTTAAAGGTTTTCTGGATGCTTACACTTACGGCGAGTTCGAGCAAACGATAAATAATTTATTTAACCAGAAAATGTACAGGTTGATTGTGGATATGTCAGCGGTGGATTATATTTCCAGCGCCGGGGCCGGCGTTTTTATCGGTTCCATCGGCGTGGCTCAGGAAAATCAGGGTAATATCGTCATCGTCCGTCCCAAGCCGGCTGTTAAAGAGGTTTTTGACCTTCTGGGATTGTCGCAGATATTTACTATCGTTGAGAATATGGAATCCGCTCTGACCGCTCTGGCATAACAGGATTCTCATTGGAGCGTTGTGCATAAAATAAAACTCCCTTACGGCAAGAAATATCAGTATTTCCGTATTCCTTCATCGGTAAAATACAGGATATTGGAGGTGCGCGAGCCGGTACCGATTACTGATTTTTCAGGCAATTTGATACATGCCGTCAATCACCCGATTAATTCAGCTCGATTTGATTCTTTCTTTAACGTCCAGGATAAAATAGCCATTCTTATCCCGGATAAAACCCGTCGGTGCCCATCTGATAAGGTGCTTGATATTGTTATCAAACGCCTTACTGGTATGGGCGTGGACCGGGCAAATATCACCGTTATTCTGGCCCGGGGTTCTCATTCTGCTCACGCCCCGGCGGAGATAACTAAATTGGTTGGTCGGAGTACTTCCCGGGCTATAAAAGTCATAGACCACGATGCCAATAAATCCACCGAGCTATCATATATCGGGACGACCTCAAGAGGTACGCAGGTAAGAATTAACAAGCATTGCGCCGATGCCGATAAAATCATTATTATCGGGACAGTTGGCTATCATTATTACGCCGGCTTTTCAGGCGGCCGGAAACTCATCCTGCCCGGTATTTCCGCCTATCAGACCATCCAGCAGAATCACAGTTTGGTCCTGAATAAACCGCCTCTGAAAGGCAAGAATTCTGATGCCTGCCTAGGTAAACTTGACGGCAATCCGGTAAATGAGGATATGATAGAAGCCGCCCGGTTAGCCGGACGGGGAAGAGTTTTCTCCATCAATCTGGCGATTAATAGCCGGGATGAAATAATCAGAATGTTTTGCGGTGATATTATTGATGCGCATCGTCGCGGGTGTGACTTTGTGGACAGGATTTATCAAGTACCGCTTAAAGGTAAGGCGGATTATATTATTGCTTCGGCAGGCGGGTATCCTACGGATGTTAATTTTATTCAGACTCATAAAGCAATAGAAAACGCTGTTTATGCCTTAAAGGATAGAGGGAAAATGCTGATTTTGGCCGAATGCAAAGAGGGCATTGGTTCGGATATATTTATGGGTTTTTTGCAGCACCGGACACCGGAAAAAATGGAAGCCGAACTGCGCAAGAAGTTTGTGGTTTCAGGCCATACGGCCTTATGCACCTTGATAAAGGCAAATAGGTTTGATATCTACCTTTATTCTGGGCTCAAGGATTCTCTTGTCAGGAATTTACACTTTACGCCGATGGATGACGTCCAGCGGGCGATGGATATTTTCTTCAGGCAGATGCCTGATGACGCGACGGTATTTGTTCTGCCCAAGGGGTGCGGTGTCAGGCCGGTTGTTTCTTAGATGGCTTTTTGCTCATCCTGTAGTTCAGAAGGATGTTCCTTAAAATCACCTGGTTTATAACCAGGTTTTTTAGCCCGTTCCACTTCATCCTTATATGCCTGCAGGACTTTGTTTTGAATCATATCACGGCATTGAGTATTAATCGGGTGGCAGATATCGGCGAATACCTGAATCCGTCCGTTCAGATCACGAGGTCCTCGTCCGGAATCTAATTTACAGCCGCACTCGCAGCAGAATCTTGAGAGCATGGTATTCTTACCACGGCATTTGGGGCAATGGTCTGTTATCTTGCGGCTGGGCATAGCCACAAAAATCCCGTTGGATCCTTCAATAACCTTCAAATCCCTGACGACAAAGGCATTGTCAAAAGTGATGCTGCAGAATGCCTTCAGCCGGTCTGCGGCCCGTCCCAGTAATCTTACTCTTG
Organism: Planctomycetota bacterium; assembly: GCA_016235865.1. Lineage (NCBI taxonomy): Bacteria > Pseudomonadati > Planctomycetota > Planctomycetota bacterium. The sequence continues at coordinate 132,242 of JACRIK010000021.1, forward strand.
TCTCTGTTATTTCCATAAGAACACTGTCTTCTCCAGTTTATCCGGATACAAAAATGCCTCTTTTAGGATGTTTAATCTATGGAAGTATATACTTAAGAGACGTTTACCCAGCCCTTGCATGCAAAGGCTGGGTTTATTTATCAGCCCTAATCAAGGCCGTTAACAATAAAGGATTGGCCTAAATTCCTTCTAGATAGTACGGTAGCCAGAGTTTTGGCTTCGGTTCGGCTACTGCATAGTTTAAAAATGGTAGACCCGCTGCCGGAAAGCAATATTCCCGGGTGGGATATTTTCTGGAATGCTCGGTGCGTGTCTTTTAAAACAGGATATAGTTTCATCGCCACGTTCTCTAATCTATTGTATAGCAACTTCTGGATTTCTTTGTAACCTGCCTGTTTCTGTTGGAGTTTATTAACTAATGGTAATATACCATTAGAGGCCGGTTTTGTCAAGTAGAATCTGATATTTTTGTAAATATTTTTGGTCGGGATGGATATCGGCGGTTTGAGTAGGAGATAGTGAAATTTTGCACTAATCATTAATGGCAAGATAATCTCACCCCGGCCTTTGACCAGGGCGGTTCCGCCGTATGTGAAAAAAGGTACGTCAGAGCCCAATCTGGCGCCCAGAAAAGACATTTCTTCCTGGCTTAATCCCAGGTTCCAGAGCCGGTTCAGGCCTAATAAAACAGCGGCCGCATTGCTGCTCCCGCCGCCTAATCCGCCGCCTATCGGGATTCGTTTCTCCAGGATTATCCGAACGCCTTTCCCGATACCGTATTCCTTCTTTACAAGTTCAGCCGCTTTATAAACCAGGTTAGCCCTGCTTGATGCCAGTTCCGGATGGGTGGTTACTACTTCGATTCCTTTGCTTATTGGATGCAGGTAGAGCGTATCAAAGAGGGAGACTGTTTGCATGATGCTTTCTATCTCGTGGAATCCGTCCTGGCGCTTACCCAGCACCTCGAGAAACAGGTTAATCTTGGCCGGCGAAAGTATCTTCAGTCCTTTTCGGGTCTTTGTGATTAGCATAAAATATTATCTATCAGCCTGGTCTTACCTGCATATACGGCCAGGGCAATAAGCGTATGCCCCTTTTTTATCTTTTCTATAGTTTTAAGCGTTTCCGGGTCTGCGATTTCCACATAGTCAATCCGGCTGCCGGGGATGGTTTTGATGACGGCCAGCATGGCATCTCGGATTTTCCTGCAGTCCTTCTCGCCCGATATAATCAATTCCTTTGCCTTGAGCAATGACCGGTAAAGGCGCTGGGCATAATATCGTTCTGGCACACTCAGGTATTTATTGCGTGAACTCATGGCCAATCCGTCCGGTTCGCGGACCGTGGGCAGGGTTTTTATCTCAAGATTCATATCCAGGTCTCTGGCCATTTTTCTTATAATCAGCGCTTGCTGGAAATCCTTCTGTCCGAAATAGGCGACATCCGGCTGGACAATATTTAATAACTTGGTCACCACGGTCATCACACCCCGGAAATGACCGGGCCGGGACTGGCCGCAGAGTTTATCGGTCAGGTTAGACATGTCAACGAAGGTAGAGGTGTTATGATACATTGCTTTTACAGTCGGTGCAAAGATGATATCTACTCCGGCCGTTTTGGCCAATTTGGCATCACCTTTGAGATTACGGGGATAGCGCTTGAAATCTTCTTTGGGCCCGAATTGGAGCGGGTTGACGAATATGCTGATGACCACCAGGTCGTTATCCTTCTTTGCCTGCCGCATCAGTTCCAGGTGTCCCTGATGCAATGCCCCCATGGTCGGCACAAAACCAATCATTAATCCCTTGCGTCTGGCCCGGTTGATTTCTGTCCTGATGCTTTTGAGCGTGGTGATTATTTTCATATTACAGTTTTTTTAGCAAAGCGCATATCGGTTTATTCAGCACCGGGTGCATCAATTCCGGGGCCAGCTCGCAGAGCGGCTCCAGGACAAATCTGCGTTTGTGCATCCGCGGATGCGGTATGGTCAGATGTGGCAGGCGATATATTTTTTGTCCATACAGTAAGATATCCAGGTCAATGGTCCTGGGTAATAATCTGTCGTTAATCCTGACCCGGCCCAGTGTCTTTTCTATCCGTGATGATTCCTTTAGCAGGGCTATTGCGGACAGCGATGTTTTCATCTCAATTACCGCATTGATATAATTAGGCTGCTGGATATTGCCTTCAGCCGGCGTCCGGTAAATCCCGGAAACGCCTGTGACCCGGGTGTCTTTTATTTGTTTTATAGAGCGGATGGCTATTTTGATATTCTGTTGCTTATCACCCAGGTTGGAACCCAAAGCAATATAGGCGGTTATCATTTATTCTAACCTGATTCATTCGATTCAGCCGTAGCCGCGCGCCGGGTGAATATCTTTAGCTTGAAATGGTTGGCCACTCCGCTCAGGGCGTATAATAAAAAAGTTACGCTCAGGGTAATCTCAAACCACTGGAGCAGGGAAAATCCGACCACGATTATTTCCACCAGTTTGATAAGCGGGCGCGCTTTCAGGAACCGGTTCATAAAATGGGAATAACGAAAACGACTGATCATCAATGCGGAAATCAACAGTAATATGAAAGGCAGTGCTGTGATGATTATTTTAAGCTGGAGATGCTGGTAGAGGATAACCAAACTGGCCACCACGGCCGCGGCCCCGGGGGTGGGCAGCCCGAAGAAAAACTGGTGGTCCTCTTCCTTGGTGGTGGTTTCGGTGTTAAAACGGGCCAGCCGCAGAGTGGCGCAGACCAGATAAAACGCCGCCAGCGCCCAGATAAGCCGAACCGGGAAATTAGCGGAGTTGACTACCAGCTTCAGGGCTATAAATGCCGGCACCAGCCCGAATGAGATGACATCGGCCAGTGAATCCAGATGCACTCCGAATTGCGATGACGAATTGGTGAACCGGGCCATCTTGCCGTCCAGCATATCAAAGGCCATGGCCACGAATATCATCCAGGCCGCCGTGGCATAATCCATCTTCATCAGGTAGTATAATGACGCGAATCCGGACAGCAGATTGCCTATGGTCAGCAATGACGGCAGAATCGGCACAACTTTCAGCTTTCTAAATTTTACTTTCATTTCTTGTATACTCCTATGATACTTTCACCGCCTTTGACCTTGTCGTTAACCTTAACCTCCAGCCGCTCTAATTTATTCTTGGATATATAGACCTCGGTGCGCGAGCCGAATTTTATCATTCCGATTCGGTCGCCCCGCTTGACTTGCTGATTCATCTCCAGGCCGCAGACGATCCGTTGGGCAATGATGCCGGCGATCTGGCGGACCAGGATTTTGAGGGAATGGCCGGCCGTTATGCCGATGCTGTTGCGCTCGTTCTGGCTGGACGCCTCGGGTTCGGATGCCACCAGAAACCGGCCCTTGCGGTAATCCAGCAGGGTGATTTTGCCGTCACAGGGCGCCCGGTTGATGTGGACATTGAACACCGACAGGAATATCGCCACCTTGACCGACGGCTCCTTGATAAAGGTGTCCTCATTAACATCGGCAATTTCTATGATGGTGCCGTCGGCCGGGGATACAATCAGGTTATCGCCCTCAGGAATCTTGCGATAGGGGTCGCGGAAGAAATAGAGCGTGAACAGGAATAACAAGGCCGGTAATATGACCAAAACCGGCATCATCTGGTAGAGCACATAGCCCATTACTCCGGTGATGACCAGCATCACCGCTATCTCTCCGGCCGAATATTTTGCTAAAGGTAAACGCATGTATTTAACAATTAATTAAAGGTTTAGAAATATAATGACGATATACCAAACACTCTGAGAGGGGTCAACTAATTGTGGATAGTTTTAGATAAAGCGGGGATATATGAATACCTACTATTCTTCTCAGAGGCCCAGGACATCCGGCGTAACCAAATACTTCTGGCATTTCATCTTCGGCGCTATTATCATATTCCTGGTCACCAGTTCGCTGGCGGCTTATATCAAGAATAACCGTCTGGAGAATTACATCCGGACGCTTGATAACGAGATAGCGGCCATCAAGAGTGAAAACATCTCTTTGGCCAGACAGGTGAACGCCATTTCCAGTGACCCGGTCTATCGCGAAGCGGTGATTCGCCGGGAACTCAAACTCGGCCTGCCCGGCGAGATGATTATCCTGCCCCGGTAGATATAAAACGTTATTCTGTCATTCCAGTCCCGCTTGTCATTCCCGTGAAAACGGGAATCCAGAGGGATAAACTCCGGCGGGAAGCCAGTCCCTCTGACGGGATGGTGGGAACCGTAAGCCCAAAGATGTCTGGATTCTGTGTCAAGCACGGAATGCCAGTTTAATAGAATAGATTCATTGTGCAAGCAGCACTAAAATAATCTCGGCTCTTTGGGATGCTTACCAAGATGCTCGTGCGCCTTGGAGGTGGTCTTGCGGCCGCGCGGGGTCTTTTCCAGCATACAGCACTTAATCAGATACGGCTCATAGACATCCTCAATCGTATCTTCTTCCTCGCCGATGGAGATGGAAATGGTTTTCAGCCCGATTGGTCCGCCGCCGTTGTCAATAATAGTCTGGAGAATCTTGCGGTCGGTCTGGACCAGGCCATATTCATCTATGCCCAGCATCTTCAGGCCCTCTTCAGCCGTTTCCTTGGTGATGAAATTATTGGTCTTGACCTGGGCCACGTCCCGGACTCGCTTGAGAATCTGATTAGCAATCCGGGGTGTGCCCCGGCTGCGTGAGGCCACCATCTTTAACGCCTCTTCATCGCCCTGGACGTTCAGAATCCGGGCTGAGCGCTTGATAATCTTCAAGAGGTCGGCTTCCGGATAGAGTTCCAGTTTCTCAAAGATGCCGAATCTGGAACGGAACGGGTCGGTCAGGAGTCCTTCCCGGGTGGTGGCGCCAATCAGAGTGAATGGCGCGATAGTCAACTGGACCGTCCGAGCGTGCGGGCCTTGGTCTATCATGATATTTAAGTTGAAATCCTCCATGGCCGAATAGAGATATTCAGCCACGGTTACCGGAATCCGGTGAATCTCGTCGATGAATAGGACGTTCCGATTCTCCAGTCCGGTCAGAATCCCGGCCAGGTCAGCCGGCCTTTCCAGAGACGGTCCCTGGATGACCTTGATATTGGTGCTCATCTCCTTGGCCACCAGATATGATAGGGTGGTTTTGCCCAGTCCCGGTCCGCCGGAAAAGAGGATATGGTCCAACGATTCCTGTCTTTTCTGGGCAGCGGTGATGTAGATTTTGAGATTGCTGACTATTTTGGGCTGGCCGACGAATTCCGAGAAATCAGCCGGCCTTAAAGTAGAGTCCAGTTTGAGGTCGTCTTCGGGCTTGTTGATGGAGATAGCTTTGCCCATAACAAGATAGAATTATTTCTTAGCCTCTTCAGCCGGTTTCTCGTGCGTCTTGGGCTCTTCTGCCTTTGGGGTTTCGGCCTTAGGCGCTTCTGGCAGAGGGGCTTCTTCCTCAATGGTCTCAAAGCCTGGAATCGCGCCCAGCTGTTCCCTGACCTTGGCTGACTTGCCGGTCCGGTCCCTGAGATAATATAACTTGGCCCGGCGGACTACGCCTCTCTTTTTGACCACGATATTAGCCACCACCGGCGCATGGACCGGGAATACCCGTTCTACGCCTTCGCCGTGCACGATCCGGCGTACTGTAAAGGTCTCGTGGATGCCGCTGCCTTTGCGGCCGATGACCACGCCGTTGAATATCTGTATTCTCTCCTTGTCGCCTTCCTTAATCTTGACGTGCACATCCACGATATCGCCGATATCAAAGTGGGGCACCTTCTTCTTGCGTTGTTCTTTGTCGATTTCCTGCATCAGGTTTAACATACACTTACTCCTATTCTTACTGGCTGTTAGACCGAAGGTCGTTACAGCCAGTTAGACCCCGCAGAATTGCGGGGCATTCATTCTATTTACCTTTTCTCCATTTTTCTATCTGCTGGTGATTACCCGAAACCAGCACCTCCGGGACAGTATGGCCCCGGAAATCGCGCGGCCTGGTGTATTGGGGGTAATCCAGTTCATTTCCCTTGCTAAACGACTCCTGTTCAGCCGACGAAGCGTTACCCAAGACGCCGGGTATCAGCCGGATGACGCTGTCCATCACGACCATTGAAGGCAATTCGCCGCCGCTTAGCACATATCGGCCGATGGATATAATATCATCAAATTTAATAATGTCAAAGATTCTCTGGTCAAATCCTTCATAATGTCCGCAGAGAATAATCAGCCCCTTTTTCTTACTCAAGGCCCGGGCCTTGGGCTGTCCAAAGGTCTTTCCGGCCGGGGTCAGGACAATCTTATGGGCATCTGAGCGCCCGTTGGCCTTAAGATACTCAAAAGCCCGGACAATCGGCTCGGCCAGCAGGAGCATTCCCGGCCCGCCCCCGAACGGACGGTCATCCACCTTATGGTGTTTGTCCGTTGAAAAGTCCCGCAGGTCATGGAGATTGATTTTAACCAGCCGCTTTGCCTGGGCCCGCTTGATGATGCTCTCCTTTAAGAACCCCTTGAACATCCCGGGGAACAGGGTAATTACGTCAATGACCATAACCGGTAATCAATATCAAATATCCTGGATGTAGTCAACAAAATGCAACCACAGATTTCGCGGATGACACAGATTAAAAATAATCAGTGAAATCTGTGAACACCGCAGTGACCGCGACAGCGAAATCTGTGGTTACGAGGTTTCCCTTGACATTTCCGGCGGAATAATCTATATTATCCACACCTACATTGAGACAGCACCATTGATTTAACCAAACTTATACTTGTAATCCGTGGAAAACCTTATGTTCCTTCAGGGGTATATATAATAGAGGGAATTCCCCGACATTCAGAGGTTTCAACAATGCAAGTAATAAGAAATCTTACTGTTCTTATAGTTTTAGGATGTTTTATCTCAGCCAGCGGCTGCACAAGCATGATAAATCGATCCAGTTATTCTTTAAGGACTTTAAGCACGTTAAGTGGAGCAGGTCTTACCGTTACTGGTACCAAAGAAAGTAATGCCGTAAACCCCCAGTCACAAACCACCAGTTCAGTCAACAAGCAATCGGGAACAGAAAAGCCGGGCGGGAATGAGAACCAGTCCACATTCGCCTTGAGATTCGGTGATTATGTTTTTTATAATAAAAGCAATCGGGAATATTATGGCAGTAGCGTGGGCGATAATTCATTGGATATGACTTTCGGAACGGCTAATCCCAATATTTCTTGGCGGATTGCGATTGACGGCGCGGCCACGGAATCAGACGAACTGTTTTTCGGCGGATTTTCCGGCTCGGTTGTTTTTCACACTTCACGGGCAGAAATGGTAAGATGGTTCGGCGGATTAGGTTTGGGCTCCTATTCGGCCGAAGAATATGGCGTAGATAACTATGGCTATTCCGTTTTGTATGAAGGACGCGGCATCGGCTATAAGGCGTTCGGAGGCGTTGAAGTTGCCTTATCATCCGGATTTGCTCTAAGTATGGAGCTGGCCCTGAGAGAACTGACAGCCAGAATGGCGGCTTCTAACGCATCAACTACAAATGTAAGTTACAGCGGACAGGCGTTACTTTTCGGATTAAACTTTAGTTTCTGAGCCGGAGCGGAGGTAATAATATATGCCAATAAAGTTTATTAAGGTGGTTGCATCAGTATTGATTATAATCTGTGCTTTTATTCTTAACTATGGTTGCCTTGACAGTGGCGGGCATACACCGCATACTTCTCCTTCCGAACCGCCTCCCAAGATACCCATAATAGACGGCTGGGCTAAGATTTCAGCCGGATACGGGCATACCCTGGCCCTGCAAACCGACGGTACGCTCTGGGCTTGGGGAGATAATTCTTATAATCAATTAGGTTTGGGGGAATATTACTATTATTATGGGGATTATTATGCGGGCAGTTCCGGTTATTATAACTATTATTCTAAAAATATTCCGACCATAGTTGGGAGCGATACGGATTGGGTTTCTGTGGCGGCCGGCGAGAAACATAGTGCGGCCCTGAAAACCGACGGCACGCTCTGGGTTTGGGGCAACAACTCCGATGGCCAATTGGGCGACGCGACTCATACGTATAAAAGCACTCCGACCAAGATTAGCGACACTGATTGGGCAACTATCGCGGTTGGTTACAATCACACCATTGCGCTTAAAACCGGCGGCACGCTCTGGGCCTGGGGCAAGAATGATTTCGGGCAGGTAGGCGACGGCACAACCTTCAGCAAGAGCATTCCCACCCAGATTGGAATAGATACGAATTGGTCGGCGATTACCGCCGGGCAGGGGCATACCATAGCATTGAAAAGCAATGGCGAACTCTGGGCCTGGGGCAAGAATGATTTCGGGCAATTAGGCGATGGAACAACGACATCTATAAACCAGCCAATTAAGATAACCGGCACCAACTGGTCCGCGGCGGCTTGCGGCGCCAATCACACGGTAGCGCTGAAAAGCGACAATTCGCTCTGGGTTTGGGGCGACAACACCAGCGGCCAATTAGGCGACGGCACAATCATATCCCGGACCCAGCCCACCCAGATAACTGGCACCAACTGGGCCGGGATTGCCTGCGGCGCAAATCATACCCTGGCTACCAAGGCCGATGGCACTTTCTGGGCCTGGGGCTATAACTACTATGGTCAATTAGGCAATGGCATACCGGACAATACAAGCAATCCGATTCAAATTACCGGCACAACCTGGTCAATTATTGCGGCCGGCAGTGACCGTTCATCTGCCATTAAATCAGATGGCACGCTCTGGTCCTGGGGCAAAAATTATAGTGGCGCTTTAGGATTAGGCAATTATGCCGATAAATTTATCCCAACCCAGGTCGGGGAATAACCGGAATTCTAAGAAAGGATGCGATTATGTCCGACTTCACTAAGAAATCCTGGAAGTGCGTTGATATCAAGGATATTGATTGGGGCCAGAGGTTTGAGTTTAACGAGGATAAGGTGGATACCTATGTGTCGGACCTGCCCGGGGTCTATCGCCTGGTTTATCGGACAATCCATGAGGGCAAGGATGGGTATTTTGTATTTTATAACGGCGAGACGGATGATTTATACAAGACACTGTGCGGGCATCTTAATCTCCTGAAGATTGAACTGCCACCGCCCAAGAATCCCTATAATGCCCCGGAGCATTGCATACAAAAGACCCTGCAGGAATACCCGTGCTATTTCAGGTTTATAATAGTCCGTTCAAAAAAGGAGCGGGTCCGGATTAAGAAGGAGCTTGATGATTCCATTATCCCCAAGGGCGAGATGGAATTCGCGGCCTGGGCCGATAATTTCTTCCGGGTGTTGTCGGCCAACGCGGACAAGTGGTTTCCTCCGGCGGAGCGTCCTGCTGATTTTAGCGATGCTCTTGATAAATTTAATGACAAGCACAAGAAGTTTATGGCGTCCTATGATGAGCATCTCAAGGTGCAGATTAATCTTAGGGCCGCTGAGAAGAAACTGAAAGACGCCGAGCAGAAACTCAAGGATGAACAGCAGAAACGCAAGGAAGCTGAGAATGAAGGCGAGGAGTGGAAAGAGGGGAAGAATAAGCCGGACTGATGATTAAAGCAACCCCCTGGACGGCTCAGGGGGACTGACCGATGACTGAAGCAACCCCCTGGATGACTCAGGGGGACTGACGGATGACTGAAGCAACCCCCTGGATGGCTCAGGGGGGCTGCGGAATGACTGAATAAACCCCCTGGACGGTCCAGGGGAGCCATTTGCGGAGCGACAGCGGAGTCCCGACCAAATCGGGGAAGGAGTTTTGATATGCCACAACACGATTTTATCCCTAAATCAGACCCGGGTATGGCTGCTTTCCTGCGGAATTTGGCCAATAAGATAGGCGGATATGCGGCTACCTTTAATCTGACCCCGGCTGAAGTGGCTTCGGCCAAGAACGATGCGGCCAGGTTTACCTATATCCTCAAGGTTCAGGAGGCGTATAAGACATTTAAGCAGGCGATTTCAGGGTATAAGGATATGCTCCGGGATGGTCCTGGCGACGCTCCTGTAGGCGATCTGGTTTTTCCGACCATGCCGGCGGCTCCGGCCCTGGTTAACTCCGGTATTTTTCCCCGCATTCGCAAACTAGTGGGCCGCATCAAGGCCACGCCTGGTTATACCGAGGCCATCGGCGAGGACCTCGGGCTGGTGGCAGATGAAGAGGCGATTGATATCCTAAACCTGAAACCGGTGTTGAAGAGCCGTCTGGATGGCGGGCGTCCGGTGATTATCTGGACCAAGGGGGCGGCTGGTTTCCTGGTCATCTACGTTGACCGGAAGGACGGCAAGGGATTTGTCTATCTGACCACCGATATGTATCCGGATTATATGGATAAATTCCCGGTGCCGGACGGCAAGGATGCGGTGGTCTGGGATTATAAGGCCATTTACAAAATCGGTGATGAACAGGTCGGGCAATTCTCGGAGCCGATTTCGGTCACCGTGACCAGGCAACCCGGGGGGTAGAATTAAGGAAAGATTCACCACAAAGGACACAAAGAATTAATTTTTCTGCGTAATCTGTGGTCGAATTTACTTGACATTTCTTGCCTTCTGTTTCACAATTGAATTATGAATATCCAGACCCCGTTAACTGATGGGATAGTGGAGAATCTGCATATCGGCGACAAGGTGTTACTTTCCGGGGTAATCTACACAGCCCGGGACGCGGCCCATAAGCGTATCTTTGACGAGATTCAATTAGCCCGCACCGAGAAACGCGCACCCAAACTGCCTTTTGACCTTAATGGCGCTGTAATCTATTATGTCGGTCCCACCCCAGCCAAGCCGGGTCAGGTTATCGGCTCGGCCGGTCCGACCACGGCTTACCGGATGGACCCCTACACGCCCGCGTTGCTGGAACTGGGCCTGAAGGCCAGTATTGCCAAGGGCGAACGTTCTCCAGCTGTGTTAGAGGCGATGAAGAAATATAAGGCGGTTTATTTCGTGGCGGTCGGTGGCGCCGGGGCGCTCCTGAGCCAGCGGATTGTCAAGGCCGAGGTGATTGCCTATGACGACCTCGGGGCTGAGGCGGTTCGGAGACTGGAAGTGAAGGATTTTCCGGTCACCGTGGCCAATGATATGCACGGCGGCGATTTATACAAGGTCGGGGTAAAGCAATACGCAAGGACAAGTCCCCCTTAACAAAGGGGGATTAAGGGGGTTATAACCCCCTCGCCCCCTTTAATAAGGGGGAATGGGGACGAGAATAATTTATACAGGGTATGCAGTTTTTCGACCCTCTCAAACATTCTATATATTAGGAAATGCCCCGATGTCGCTATGCTCATCGGGGTCTAAGAGCCAGTAACTCGCTACGTTGACCTGCGCGCCCCGACCCCGAAAGCATTCGGGGCGGGGTTCTCGGAGTCACGCTTCGCTTAGTTCTAACTGGCTCTAAGAGAGGAATATATGAGTAAAAGGTTAGTTGCCATATTTGTTATCGGTATATTTTTGAGTTTTGGCATAATATCAATGGATACTTACGGCTGGTGCCCGAATCCGCCCAAGATGGGTGGATACACTCCGCCGCCCAGGCCCAAGCCGCCTGACCCTGCGCCAGAGGCGCCTAAGGAACAACCTAGGCCGCCCGAGGCGCCCAAGGAGGCGCCCAAGACACCCGAGTCACCCAAGGAACAGCCCAAACAGTCCGAGACACCCAAGGAGTCCGAGACGCCAAAGCAACCCGAGGCGCCCAAGGACCAGCCGGCAACCCCGCCGGTTCCGGCAACACCGGAAGCTCCTAAGGATACTACGCCACCACCGCCTCCTCCTCCGACCACGGATACGCCTTTTGACCCCAATAGTTCTGTCGGAGGCACAGGAGGCAAGAGGCCAACCAGCGGAGGCGCATCTGTTACCCGTCCGCCATTGGATTTCGGACTGCAACCCCGCATTCAGGCAATGACCCAGGGCACCTCTAATCTCCTGGGATATGTTGAACCCTGGGAGGTCTGGTGGACCCGTAACCGGGCCAAGTACCTGAAATTCCGCCAGCCCATAGAATTTATCAGTAAAACAAACGACGGCTATGTTAACGTGGCCAAGGAATACGACGAGATTTTCAATCTCTTCAACAAAGCGCTGCACGACAAGGACCTCTATGTCCGGGTGGCGGCCGCCCAGGGATTGAGCAAGATGGGCGATAACAAGGTCAATCCCATCCTTAAAAAGGCATTTTACGATGAGAAGCAGTTGTACGTGGAGAATAACATTATTTTTGCCATGGGCCTGATGGGCGATGCGACAAACGCCATTGTCCTGAAAGAGATAGCGGTCAATAAGCAGGAGACCGAGATAAACCGCGCCTATGCCATCCTGGCTTTAGGGTATGTCAAGAACAATGAAGAGGTGATTAAGGTATTAAAGGAATTAGCCGGCCAGCCGGACAAGGATGAGGTGGTGGCCAGCGCGGCCCTGGCACTGGGCAATCTTAAAGAAGCGTCCGCCGTTCCGATCCTGGCCAAACTTATCCAGCGGGGCGTTCTTTACCAGGGTGAGAAAAGTGACCGCAAGGTTAGGACGTATGCGGCCTTGGGCCTTGGCCGCATCGGCACTAAAGAGGCCGTGAACGAGCTGAAGAAATCGTTGGACGATAAGGATAAGGATGTCCAGGAATGCGTGGCCATTGCCCTGGGCTCAACCAAATTGCCCGAGGCCCTGAATCCGTTGATTCAACTGCTATCAGACCGCGATTTGTCGGTCCGGGGATTCGCCGCCATTTCTCTAAGCCAGATATTGGATAAGGCGGTGTATCCTTTGCTATCTGATGCTTACCGGAATGCCAAAGACCCGCAGGTAGACGGTATGATTGTCCTGGCCATGGGCTTGAACGGCGATAAGCGGGCCATCCCTGAACTGCAGAAGATTCTCACCACCAAGACCAAGCGGTCCCTGATTAAAGGTGCAGCGGCTATTGCCCTGGGGCTCTTGAAGGATACCTCATCCGTCCAGATTATCTCCGACCTGCTGGACAAGAGCAATGACCCGGTGCTGGCGGCTCACCTGACCCTGAGTTTGGGGATGATCGGCGATATTAAGGCCGTGGATGTCATCAAGAAGAAGTGGGCGGATGTCGGAAGCAAGACGACCAATATTGCCTATACCAATATGGCCGTGGCCCTAACGATGCTGGGCGCCAGGGATGAGCTGGTGCTGCCGATGATTCGCAAGCACTTTGATAAGAAAGAAATGACCGCCCTGCGCCAGCATGCGATTCATTCGGCCGGACTGATCGGCGGCAAGGATATTATCAGCGATGTGGCCAAATTATATGATGACGAGACCAACCCGCAGGTGCGTAATTACATCGTCAGTTCGCTGGGTTTTGTGGTTGACGTCAATGAAACCCCGCTGCTTACCAAGGTTACCGCAGACAATGACTACAATGTCTTTATGTGGATTATGGAACACCTTCTGCCGCTGCCGCTGTGGTAATAATTACGATAGGAGTGATCAAAATGTGCCTCAAGTGCGGTTGTCAGGGGGTGGTTAACCTCAATCAGCGGGAATATCTTAAAATAATCTCTTTACATCCATTCAAGGACAAGGTCATCCATAATAGCGGATATGATTTTTATATTACGGTTTCGGAGCCGGCGCCTCAGGTGATTGACCTTATTTTCTATGTAGAGAATCCCTTTTTCAAGAGGCCGGTCCATTCAGTCAAGGAGATATTATTGTATCCCGATGGTTCTTCAACACCGCAGCGGTTTACTTTAGATACGGATATCGCCGGTGTTTCGTCATTGAGATACCGCTATCAGGAACCATTTGAGGCGAAACTAAAGATAATAACCGTAGCGTCTGACCGGCAGAATCTTTCGGCAGAAACGACTGTTCAAATCGGCTCGCCCAAGCCGTCTTATTTTTTCCTTATTACCTTTGTGATAACAATCCTGCTTGCTGTTGCTTTTGTCTCTCTGAAGAGAGGACGGCGTAGTTAAGCACATATATGATGCCTGTTGCCTGCCGCTTTCTGAAGTATGAATATCCTTAAATACAGATTCATCCATCGGTTGCTGATAAACCCGGTGTTCATATCTATTATCCGCTTTCCATTTGTCGTTGCCTTTTTCCTGATAATCTTCAGTGGATTATTCGGCAGTATCTATAGGAATTCCGTTAATCTTATGGTCGGTGTCATCTGGCTGGTCTTTATTTCGTTCACCGCTATTATTGGAGGCAAAATCTGGTGTCTGGTCTGCCCCTGGAATACCCTGGCCGAATGGATGCAGTATATCCTACGCCTGCCTGATGCCAAATTCCAGGTTCCAAGGATATTTCGTAATCTCTGGATCGCCGTCTTTTTCTTCCTGTTAATTATTTGGCTGGAATATGCAATAGGGCTGGCTAACAATGCGCGGTTTATTGCTTATCTGGCAATAATTATTTTTGGTATAACATTTATCTCGGTGTTATTATTTCCCAGAAAGTCATTCTGTCGTTATGGCTGTCCGGTCGGCGCCATCTGTGGGTTATACGGGCTTTTTGCGCCGCTCGAACTGCGCAGCGCTGATAAGGAGACCTGCCGGCAATGCCTGACCAAGGATTGTATTAAGGGCAATGATAAGGGAAATGCCTGTCCTGTCTTTGAGTATCCCGGCACGATGGACGATAATCTGTATTGTATCCTCTGCACCGAATGCATCAAAACCTGCCCGAATGACAACATTGCCGTTAATATCAGGAAGCCCGTCGCAGACCTCTTAAAATTCAGGGTGTTATCATTCAGCGAGATATTTATGATTGTGACCATGCTGGCCTTATCCATATTCGGCGCAATGAATATAAGCCGCATTTATTTCCTGATAATAGATTGGTCGTTGGCAAAATTGGCATTACCCGAAATAGTTTCTTTATTATTCTTGATACTGATACTGGTTCTTATTATTTTATTCCTCTTTTATGCCTTATCGCGTATTTATCGCACAAATCTATCTGTCGTTACCTATACATTTTTGCCAATCGCATTGTTTAACCATCTGGCAAATACCGTAAAACTGTTCTCTATCAGGGCCGAGGAGGTAATTCCGCTTATCTCAGATCCGCTGGGTTTATCCTGGAATCTCTTTGGCAGCGCCGGGTACCTGCCCAAACCGCTTTTTGATGCCGGGACTCTTCAGTACATAGCCGGGCCGGTGATGATTATCGGGCTGTTATATTCCATATATCTGGCATATCGGCTGGTTAGGATGCAATCTAAATCAAAGGCGGCGCTTGTTTTATTGTTAATGCCGATGGCCCTGTTGGTTTGGTTCAACTGGTGGCTGATACCGCAATAAAATCTTGCTAAAACAAATCTATCTTGATAAAATAGCAGATATGAGAAGATATAATATCGCCATTGTCGGTGCCACGGGTATTGTCGGGCTGGAGTTGCTTAAGATACTGGTGGAACGCAGATTCCCGGTAAGAGAATTGCGCCTGTTTGCTTCTGCCGGATCGGCTGGGAAAAGTATGAGGTATAAAGGTAAAGGGTTGAAAGTAAACAATATAACCAATAACTCATTTGAGGGCATAGATATCGCCTTCTTTGCTGTTGATGGTTCAATCAGTAAAAAATGGGCGCCGGTGGCGGTGAAAAGCGGGGCGGTGGTGATTGATAAGTCCAGCGCCTTCAGGATGGGCAAGAATGTGCCGCTGGTTATTCCGGAAATTAATGCCGATGCTATTAACACAAACTCCCCTTTAGTAAGAGGGGGTAGGGGGTGTGTTATCGCCAGCCCTAATTGCTCGACCACGCCTCTGGCCATGGCCTTAAAGCCGCTCAATGATTACGCTAAGGTGAAACGGGTGGTCGTGTCCACATATCAATCAGTCTCCGGCGCCGGTCTGCAGGCAGTGCAAGCGTTGACCGAACAAACAAAGCAAGTATTAAATCTGAAATCTAAAATCTTAAATCTTAAATCTCAAAGATACGCCTTCAACGCCATCCCGCAGATTGATTCGTTCTGCGAGGACGATTATACCGGTGAAGAAGTCAAGATGATTAACGAGACCCGCAAGATACTCAATGATTATTCCATAAAGATAACCGCCACATGTGTGAGGATTCCGGTCTATTGCGGGCATAGCGAATCAGTCAATATCGAAACAGCCAGACCCATAACTGTTGCCCAGGCTAGGAATCTGTTAAGCAGGGCAAAGGGTATTAAGGTAATGGACAATCCTTTAAAGGGTAGTTATCCTATGCCGATTGATGTTGCAGGTAAGGACGAAGTATTCGTGGGCCGGATTCGCAAAGACCGGTCCGTCAGGAACGGAATCAACCTTTGGCTGGTTTCTGACAACCTTCGCAAAGGCGCGGCCTTGAATGCGGTGCAAATAGCGGAATATCTGATAAAAACATGAGTTATGAATTAATAATTGATAACTTATAATTCATAATTTATGGTTCTCTATGATGTTGTTGTAGTCGGTGCCGGACATGCCGGAATAGAAGCCGCTCTGGTCTCTGCCCGAATGGGCTGTCAGACCCTTCTCCTGACTATATCCTTTGACACCATTGCTCAGATGTCCTGCAATCCGGCTATCGGTGGATTAGCCAAAGGGCAATTGGTCCGTGAGATTGATGCCCTGGGCGGCGAGATGGCTAAGGCCACGGATGCCACCGGCATCCAATTCCGTATGCTCAATACCGGCAAGGGTCCGGCCGTTCAATCACTCCGCGCCCAGTGCGATAAGAAACAATATCACCTTTACATGAAGAAAGTTTTGAAGAATCAGGATAATCTCATCCTGCAAGAGGATATGGTTAACGAGATTATGGCCAAAGGCAATTGCGCAGTCGGCGTAAAGGGTAAAAAGGAGTCATACTACGGAAAAGCTGTGATTATTACCACCGGTACCTTTATGAAAGGGCTGATTCATATCGGTGAAGACAAGACCAAGGGCGGGAGAATCAATGAGCCGTCAGCCGAAAACATTTCGGATAGTCTGGTTAAGCTTGGCTTGGAATTAGGCCGCTTGAAGACCGGCACGCCGCCCCGGCTGGATACCAAAAGTATAGATTACCCCGGGCTGATAGAGCAGCCCGGCGATGAGATGCCGAAACCATTTTCATTCTCTACTGAAAAGATTATTCAGAAACAGATTCCTTGTTACATCACGCATACAAATAATAAGACGCACGAGATAATTCGCAAGAATCTTGATCGGGCGCCGCTTTATACCGGTCAGATTAAGGCCATCGGCCCGCGGTATTGTCCTTCCATTGAAGATAAGATAGTCAGATTCGCCGGCCGGGAACAGCATCAGGTTTTCCTGGAGCCGGAAGGCCGCAAGATTCCTGAGGTCTACTGCAACGGAATTTCCACCAGTTTGCCCAAGGATGTCCAGGAAGAAATGGTGCATTCTATCGAGGGGCTGGAGGATGCTGAATTTATCCGTTATGGTTATGCCATAGAATATGATGTGGTCCTGCCGCACCAGATAAAGCCGACATTGGAAACCAAGAAAGTGGAGAACCTTTTTGTAGCCGGTCAGATAAATGGCACATCCGGTTATGAGGAAGCCGGGGCCCAGGGGTTGATGGCCGGCATCAATGCGGTACTGAAGATAAGAAATGACCCGTCATTTATTCTCGGGCGGGATGAAGCATATATCGGGGTTTTGATAGATGATTTAGTCACGCTCGGGCCGACCGAACCGTATCGGATGTTTACCTCGCGGGCCGAATATCGCCTGCTTCTGCGTTCTGATAACGCCGACCGGCGCCTGATGCCTTATGCGAATAAATTGGGATTGCTTGATAGGGCGCTGAAAAAGAGATTAGATAATAAGGAACGCTTGATAAGAGATACGCTCAACGTATTAAGTCGGACGTTCAAGGGAACTAAGAATTTGAAGACGCTGCTCAAACAGCCGGAGATTACGCTGAAGGAATTAGAACATAAGTCAGCACCTTTGCGTAAGCTTAAACTGACCGACGATATCCGGGAACAGGTGGAGATTGAGGCTAAATATGAAGGGTATATCCAGCGCCAATTGCGCCAGATTGAAAAGGCCAGAAAGATGGAGGATTATCCGTTGCCGCCTGGTTTTGATTACGGCAAGATAGGGCATCTCAGCAAGGAAGCCCGGACCCAACTCAATAAATTCAAGCCGGCTTCATTAGGCCAGGCATCGCGTATTGCCGGCGTCTCTCCGGCAGATATCACAGTTCTGATGGTATATTTTCTATATGGCAGGAGAGCGCCATAATGGCGCCATGGCGCTTCGGCACCAAAAGACAATCTGGTTTCCAAGCAATAGGTTATCCGACTATCTTATGGCTGTCCGACAGGAATATGCCTTTTATCAGCATCTTCAGTTGTTCGGGATTAGGAGAATATTTTAATCCGGTTTCCTCCCTGATTAACCCATCCTTGATTAGTTGATGGAGTGATTGGTTGAAATCCTGCATTCCTTCTTCTTCGCTGGAGCGCATTATGTCGGTGATTTTCTTGTCTTCCTTGTTCTGAATCAGTTTCTGGATGGAAGGATTATTCAGCAGCACCTCCACAGCCGGAACCAGGCGGGCCTCTTTCTTGGCGCCGGGCAGCAGCCGCTGGCAGAATATGGCCCTGAGATTCATCATCAAACTTTGGCGAATCAACTCCTGCCGTTCGGTCGGGAACAGGTCCAGGATGCGCGAGACGCTCTGGGCGGCCGTCGAGGCGTGCAGCGTGCCCAATACCAGATGCCCGGTCTCAGCCGCCATCAGGCCGGCTTCCAGGCTTTCCGAATCGCGCATCTCGCCCATCAGGATGACATCTGGATTCTGGCGCACGATATACCTCAGCGCATCGTGGAATGAAGCCACGTCAATGCCGACCTCGCGTTGGTTGACAAATGATTTGATATCCGTAAAGAGATATTCTATCGGGTCTTCCACGGTAATAATATGGCATTTGCGGTTTTCGTTGATGTATTGCAGCATCGAGGCCAGGGTGGTGGATTTCCCCGATGAGGTCGGGCCTGAAACAATAACCAATCCTTCCTTATAAGAAACCACCTTCTGAACAGCCGTCGGCAGGTTCAGCTCTTTGAAATTCGGTATCTGGGTGTTGACCCGCCGGGCGGCCAGGGCAATATTGCCGCGTTCCTTGAAGACGTTGACCCGGAACCGGCCCGTGCTTTCAACGCTATAGGCAAAGTCAAGGTTGTTGTGTGCCTCAAAATGCGTCCGCTGTTCATCGGTCAGTATTTCGTAAACTATCTTCTTGATATCTTCATTGCTCAGGGCGCGGCTGCCGACTTCATAAAGGACCGTGGAAATCCGGAATACCGGTTTCATGTCGGCCTTGAGATGCAGGTCAGAACCCTTGTTTTTGGCTAATCCCACAAATAGTTTTTCCATATCCTTTAGGTTCGCCGGAGCCGAAATATCTGGTTGAACTGTCTGGGATTGGGAAGCCGGATGTTCTTTCTTGGATTCTGTCATAAGGTTTCACCTCATTTCCATTCGATAACAGGTGGAATATCCTGAACGCTAAGCCAGGTTTTATTCGCAAGCGTTAGGGTGGTTCGTGTGTTATCAGGAAGAGTATAGGTAATTGTTTTTTTGCCATTTATGACTTCTTGTACCTGCGCATCCGGGTATAATTTATTCAGAACCTTTTGATACGCATTAAACGATTCGTAGGCATCGTTATCTGAATCCCATATGGTCGAGAGGAATAAAACAATATCCTTGGTTTTATTGTTTTGGAGCAGGAAATATTTATCGCCATCCCAGCCCTCCGATGCCTCGCCGGCTTTTCCTTTGGCATAACTGCTGAATAGAATCCAAAAGCCGAATTCCCCCATGGTGTTTTCGGCCAGTATGGTCCATTCATCGCCAGCCTGGGGCGGTGTAATCGATTCAGGGGTATCGCGCGGTTCGGCCAATTTTTTGGTATGAATCATCTGTTCGGTTGATATAGGCGGATTCTTATATGTCCCGCTAACCAGCTGCCAGTTTTTTTGCTTCTCATCAATGGTCACCATGGTATGAATGGAGTAGGCGCCGTGGTAATAAGGCGCTATCAGCAGCCAGAAAAGATAATCCGGCACATCCTTGAGGGCTATTATGGATTCATATAAGTCAGGCGCTGTTTCTTTATACTGTTCAGCCATTGATGTTGATAACTCCAGTAAATCTTTGCGCCCCAGATTTTTGTAGCGGCTGAAAGCCATTTCCATCATCGGGCTGTCCGGCGCAAAGGTGATGCCCATTTTCTCTAACTGGGCAATGGTCATGACATAAGTGGCTTCTCCTTCTACCAGATATCTGATAGCGGTTTCCTGGTCGCTATTATTCGCTGTTTTGATCAGTTTTCCCAGGTCATAATACTGGTCCTGGAGGGCGTGAGTCAGTTCGTGGATAACCATGGTTTCCATTTCCATCTGCGGCATATTGATTTTTATGAAATACATACACTTGGTTTCGGGGTCATAATAAGCTCCGGCCTGGCTGACCAGCAGGTTTTCCAGTCCTTTTTTCATGTCATAATTCTTGGGTAACAATCCCAGTTTAGATAATGCCAGCTGGTTCCATCTGCTTTCCTCATCAAATGATTTATCCAGGTCTTTTTTCACGAAAGTCCTAAATTCCTCAACGGATTGTACCGCTCCTTTGACATCAGACTTAAACTTCTTGCCGCTGATTCTTTCCACGATTTCCTGGCAGGATTTCAGGTTGACCGGGATTCCCGGCGTAGCAGCGGCGGAGTCCGCCGGCGCGGTCACTGCGGTTGTTCCCCGAAGGCTTTCGGGGGGCGCAGCGGCTGATTTGTCATCCGGTTTATTACTGCCGCCAGCGCAGCTAATAGAGGCGATAGAAATTAGTGTCAATGCTAATACTAAGGCAATATGTTTTTTATGCATTATGTTGTTGTCTTCAACGTTGGTAGTGTTTATGATAGAATTTCATGTATTCGCCGGTTTTTATCTGCTGCCACCACGCCTGATTATTCAGGTACCATAATATGGTTTTCTTGATGCCGTCCTCAAACCGGTATTTGGGCCGCCAGCCCAGTTGCCGTTTGATTTTGGAGATATTGAGCGCATACCGGCGGTCATGCCCGGGCCGGTCCTTGACATAGGTAACCAGCGATATGGGCTGGTTCAGGAGTTTTAAGATAGTCTTGGTGATATAAAGGTTGGTCTGCTCGCAGTTGCCGCCGATATTATAAATTTCGCCCGGTTGGCCCTTGAGCATAACCGTCGCGATGGCCCGGCAGTTATCCTCGACATAGAGCCAGTCCCGGACATTGAGCCCGTCTCCGTAAAGCGGCAGCGGTTTGTCCGACATGGCGTTGGTGACAAAAAGCGGTATCACCTTTTCCGGGAACTGGTATGGCCCGTAATTATTACTGCTTCGGGTGATAAGCGCCTTGTAGCCAAAGGTTTTTTCGTACGACTTGACCAGCAGGTCAGCCGCGGCCTTGCTGGCGGAATACGGACTGCTGGCTTCAAGCGGATAATCCTCCCTGAAGGCTGGCTCGTTTGGTTTTAGCGACCCATAGACCTCATCGGTTGATATCTGGATGAATCGTTTGATGTTATGCTGGCGGGCTGATTCCAGCATGGTCTGGGCGCCCAATATATTGGTGCTAAGGAACTCGGCCGGTTTGTATAAACTCCGGTCCACATGCGACTCGGCCGCGAAATTTATCACCACATCAGGATATTCACCCATCAGGCGATTGACCAATTTGCCGTCTCGGATATCGCCCCGGACGAATTTGTATCTTTTGTCCCTGCGGATATTTTCAAGGTTAGCCGGATTGCCCGCATAGGTCAGCAGGTCAAGATTGGTTATTTTTACGGAAAGGTAGTTTTTGAGAATGAATCTGATGAAATTAGAGCCGATAAATCCGCATCCGCCGGTCAGTAATATTTTCATCCTGGTAATTTAATAATTTCTATTATCTCTGGTCAAGAAAAGGACGATTTTATATAACGATAAGCATATAACCAAGATATGAAAATCATCTTTGCAGGCGGCGGAACCGGCGGTCATCTTTTCCCGGGTATTGCTCTGGCCCAGGCGCTGTCTTCTAAATCATCAATCCTTTTTCTCTGCACCAACCGTCCGTTTGACAAGGCTCAGCTCGACCGCTATAAGTTTGCTTATCAGGCGCTGTCATCGCCGCGCCTGCCTTCAATAAAGAGACCCTGGACCGTTATTAGTTTCATTATTAATGTTTGGGCGGCTCTCTATCGAACAAACAGGTGTTTCTCTGGTTTTAAACCTGATATCGTAGTCGGATTGGGCGGTTACGGCGCATTCAGTTCATTAATCATTGCGCTGTTAAGAGGGGTGCCGTTTGTGTTATTGGAGCAGAATGTTCTGCCCGGTCGAATCTCGCGCCTGTTTTCACCCTTTGCCAGGCAGGTCTTCTGCCAGCGGGAAAAGTCACTGCGTCATCTCAGGAATAGAAAGAGCCTTATGGCAACCGGCAGTCCAATCCGCCAGGAGATTCTTTCCCATGTTAATCGCGGCAAGGCAGATGCCCGGAAGCAGCTTGGATTAACCCGGGAGCATATTATGCTGGTTATCGGCGGTAGCCAGGGCGCTGAGGCGTTAAATAGGGCAGTAGTAGATAACATGGAACATCTTAAGAGACTGTCTGATAGATTAGGCATCGTTCATCTGACCGGCCAAAGGGATTATCAGCGTATTAAAGAGGCGTATGGGAAATCAGGCATAGAGCATCTGGTAAAACCATTCAGCGATGATATGGGCTTGATATATGCCGCCTCGGACCTGGCGTTCAGCCGGTCCGGCGGGATTGCCATTTCTGAGATGACGCTCTTCGGTCTGTCCATGTTTTTGGTGCCTTACCCGCAGGCCGCGGATAATCACCAGTTCTTCAATGCAATGGACGTCTATCAAAAAGGCGCCGGGATTTTGGTTAGCCAAAACGAGCTCACCAGAAAGATGGCGTATATTCTATCTGATATAGAACGAAACGGCTTTCGGACATTAGGAGGAATTTCTCTTAAAGCCAAAATGATGGCTCGGCCCGGAGCCGCAGAAGAGATTATAGATTCTCTGCCTGCCCAACGATAAAAGTTATGATACGGGTGTTCGGGATTACTCGGAATTTGCTTCTAACGGGGACAGATATTTTATAAGGGTGAGTTTATTACCCGGCGGGGTAAAGATGAGTTCATTAATGCACTTCCTCATCAGGGCCAGGCCCAAGCCGCCCGGCGATCCGTATTTAACCGTCTTTTCTATCAATTTCGGGGCCTCGAATTCAATCAGCGGAACCTCCAGATGTTTGGTGAAATCGAACCCGTTTCCCTCGTCCTTGACCGTCAGGGTGATTTTAGACGCCTCATAAATATATTCCACCTCAACGAATTTGGCTGGCGAGAATTTATTTCCGTGAATGACCGCATTATCAATGGCCTCGCCCACGGCCAGCATAAATTTCCGTTTGACATCGTCGGCTATTTTCTGGCCATCCAGGCATTTGTTAATCAGTTCAAAAACCCCGCGTGACATTTCCGGTGAAGTGCTGAATTTTACCTGTAGCTGCTGACGGTTTTTCATAAGCTAAGTTGCTTTCTTTCTCGGCACTGTCTCTAACCGCCGTTTGTGAAACAATATACTAACTCATCGCTAATTAGTTGTCAAGGTTTTTCTGTAAGTTTATTGTGATTATCGCTGGTGCAAATTTATCCGGCGGCGGATAATCCGCTGATTAGGAAGCGATGGATTTTCGTTGACTCGGGCGGGCATTTTTGATATACTTTGATGCGATTAGGGCGCGGGTGGTGGAACTGGCAGACACGTAGGTTTTAGGAGCCTATGCCTCACGGCTTGCGGGTTCAACTCCCGCCCCGCGCATTAGAATCTGTTAAGCCGAAGGCTGTTACAGATTCTTATCCCGCACATAACCAGATTCTGCGCATCAGCAAAGCAGTAGATTATGTGCGGGATTAGAACGGGGAGAACAAAGAGGATAAATAGAACTATGCGTTTTGATAAATTTACCATTAAGTCACAGGAGGCCATGCATCAGGCTGAAACCATTGCCGAGAAAAACGGCCATCAGGAGCTCCAGCCCGAACATCTTCTGCTGGCTTTATTGGAACAGCCCGAAGGATTGGTTACGCCTATCCTACAAAAAGTCGGCGTTAATATCCAGCAACTGACTCAGCGTATCCAGGACGAGTTCAAGAAATTGCCTAAAATAGAGGGTTTTATCGGACAGATTTATATCTCTCCCCGCTTAAAGCATATTCTGGAATCGGCGGTCAAGGAAGCCGAACGACTCAAGGACGAATATATTTCGACCGAGCATATTCTGCTTGGTATCTTTGAAGACAAACAGGGCGCTCTGGTTAACACGCTCAACGGCTTGGGTATAAGCAAGGACCGTATCTATGCGGCCCTGACTGAGGTGCGTGGCTCGCAGCGGGTGACGGACCAGCAGCCGGAGAGCAAATACCAGACCATGGAAAAGTACTGCCGTGACCTGACCAAGCTGGCCCGGGAGGGCAAACTGGACCCGGTCATCGGACGGGAAGACGAAATCAGGCGGGTGATGCAGGTGCTCTCGCGCCGCACCAAGAACAATCCGGTCCTGATTGGCGAACCGGGTGTGGGCAAGACTGCGATTGCCGAAGGTTTGGCTCGGAGAATTATCCAGGGCGACGTGCCGGAGCCATTAAAGAATAAGCGGGTGATGGCTTTGGATTTAGGTGCGTTGGTGGCCGGCACCAAATACCGGGGTGAGTTTGAAGACCGCCTCAAGGCGCTACTCAAGGAAATCGGCCAGTCCGAAGGCGAAATCATATTATTCATAGACGAACTCCACACCGTGGTCGGCGCCGGAGCAGCCGAGGGCGCCCAGGACGCATCAAATATGCTCAAGCCGGCCCTGGCCCGCGGTGAATTGCGATGCATCGGCGCCACCACGCTCAATGAATACCGCAAATACATAGAAAAAGACGCGGCCCTGGAACGCCGGTTCCAGCAGGTTCTGATCGGCGAGCCGACAGTTGAGGATACCATTTCCATCCTGCGCGGATTAAAGGAACGTTATGAGGTCCATCACGGCGTGCGCATTCAGGATGCGGCCCTGGTTGCAGCGGCAACATTATCGCAGCGCTATATCTCGGACCGGTTTCTGCCGGACAAGGCCATTGACTTGGTGGACGAGGCGGCCTCAGCCCTTCGGTTGGAACTGGACAGCATGCCCCAGGAGATTGACAACCTCCAGCGCCGGATAATGCAGCTGGAAATCGAAATGCAGGCGCTTAAGAAAGAAACCGATCCGGCCAGCAAAGAGCGTTTCGCCAAGGCCGACAAGGAGCGCAAGGATCTGAACGAGCAGGTTACCGGTCTGAAGGCCCAATGGCAGAACGAAAAGAAACTGATTCAGGAAACCAGCGGGCTTAAAGAAAAGATAGAAACTGAAAAGTTAAAATTGGAAGACCTGATGCGCAAGGGTAGTTTGGACAAGGTGGCCGAAATCCAATACGGAATTCTGCCCGGCCTGCAAAAGCAGCTCGAAGCCCAGAACAAGAAATTAGCCGAGGTTCAGAAGAAATCCCAGATGCTCCGTGAAGAAGTGACTGAGGAGGATATTGCCGAGGTGGTGGCCAAATGGACCAAGATACCGGTGGCGCGGCTGGTCGAAAGTGAGGTTCAGAAACTGCTCAAGATGGAAGAGCGCTTGAGCCAGCGTGTGGTTGGCCAGGATGAGGCGCTCAAGGCGATTTCCGATACCATCCGCCGGGCCCGGGCCGGACTCCAGGACCAGAATAAGCCCATTGGTTCATTCATCTTCATCGGGCCGACCGGCGTGGGCAAAACCGAACTGGCCAAGGCCTTGGCCGAATTCCTGTTTGATACCGAAGCTGCGCTGGTGCGCATAGATATGTCCGAGTATATGGAAAAGCACACGGTTTCCCGGCTGGTCGGCGCGCCGCCCGGATATGTCGGCTACGAGGAAGGCGGGCAGCTGACCGAGGCCATTCGCCGCCGGCCCTATGCCGTGGTCCTGTTCGACGAGATAGAAAAAGCCCATCCTGAGGTGTTCAACGTTTTTCTCCAAATCCTGGACGACGGACGCTTGACTTCCGGGCAGGGCAAGGTGGTTAATTTCAAGAATACTATTGTCATCATGACATCGAATATTGCCTCTGATGTCATGAAGGAGTATGCTGAGGCCAAATCACCGGACCCGGTCAAGGTCAGGCAAAAAGTCATGGAAGTCCTGCGCCAGGGTTTCAAGCCGGAATTTATCAACCGGATTGACGATATCATTATCTTCCGTCCGCTGGACAAAGCAAATATCATCAAGATAGTGGATATCCAGATCGGTCTGTTGCAGAAACGTCTGGATGAGCGCAAGATAAAAATCAGTTTGAACAAGGAGGCCAAGGAAATGCTGGTTCTGGACGGCTATGACCCGGTCTACGGGGCCCGGCCGTTAAAGCGCCTGATTCAGCACAAGATCCAGGACCCGCTGGCGCTCCAGATGCTGGACGGTGAATTCAAGGCCGGCGATACCATCAAGATTACCCCGAGTAAAAAAGATATCGGTGAGTTTGAGTTTAGCAAGTAAGATGGTGTTGGCAGAACAATAAACCTTGACCCCGCGCATAATATTTGTATACTTATGTAATGGGTGTCAGATAAGATTGTTTATTAAAACTACTGACGAATGAATAAAAGGGTTTATGTGCGGGGTTGACATCAAGAGGATAATTGGCTACTCTAAATAATATGCAGATTCAGGAATCAATTGTTAATGCGGTGAGTTTGTTGAACGGATGCAAGGATTATTCCGAGGCGTTATTGAATATCTCGGAGGAAATACTGAATCATCTCAGTGCGGATAGCTGCGTCTTTTTCTCGGTTGATGCGGACGAGGTCATTCCCGATATGTTCGCCGTGGTTGGAAGAAAGCCGCAGGCCCTGACCAATAAACTTTCTGCCAATAGTCGAAATACCATGTCATCCTGGGTGGTCCAGAACGGTGAGACTATAATACTGGATGCTTCCAGTAATGACCCGCGTTATAGCGAGGAGTTAAAATTACTCGGGGCAATGGCCCAGATCGCGCCGGTTATTATAAGTATCCCGCTGGTCTGCGTTGGTTCTTTGGTCGGGGTGATGGATGTTATGGTCACCAGCCGGCGACATGTCAATAATGAAGAATTGATTCCGGTTAATCCGCTGATTAATATTGCGTCATTGATTTACTCGCGGCGCTATAGCAACGGCCTGACCAAGCTGGCCGAGATATCGGTCCAGCTGCTGGAAGGCCGGGATTATTACACGCACGGACACTCTATGCGGGTGGCTAATTATTCCCTGGCCATTGCCGATAAATTGGGGTTGACCGAATTGCAGAAACAAAAAATCAGGTTGGCATCTATCTTGCACGATATCGGAAAACTCACCTTCAGCGATACGCTCTTTAAGGCCGACCGGGCCCTGACCAAGTTAGAGCTGAAGATTATCGAGATGCACCCGATTATCGGTGCCAATATCATCTCGGAAATCAATAAAAGCATCGCCACTGTCATCCGCTCCCATCACGAGCATTATGACGGCTCGGGATACCCGGATGGTTTAAAAGGCAAGGCCATACCGTTGTTATCCATGATTATTGCCATCAGCGATGCCTTTGACGCCATGCTGACCGAGCGGCCTTACCAGCAGGCCACCGATGTTAAGACGGCGCTTGAGGAAATCAAAAATAAGAGCGGCACGCAATTCGATCCTGAGGTTGTCAATGTCATGCTGGAATGCTACAACTCCGGGAAATTGCAGTGCTAAATATCAAGAATAGTAACCACAGATAAACACAGATTAACACTGATTTTATCTAATCTGTGCTACTCCATTGCCATAGTAATAATTCATATCTGGTATCGACCAGGAGTTTTTCTCTCCATTATCGTCATTTCCGTGTAAACGGGAATCCAGTATTAGGTTTTTGGATTCTTCCTGAGTTTAATACGTAAATGCCTGGACTCCTGCCTTCGCAGGCGTGACAAACACGTGGTTGGAATGGTATGGGGAATAAGCTTGATAGATTATGGTGATTTGCGGCTAATAACCACAGATTTAATTATCTGTGTATATCTGTGTAATCTGTGGTTTATAGTTCTCTTAGCGATTCCTTCAGATTTGCTTCCTGTTTGGCCAGTTCTTCCTGCCTGAGCAATTCTTTTTGGAGAATGGCCTGGGGCGCCCGTGATTTGAAATTCTCGTCGGATAATTTATTGGTCACTAAAGCCAGTTGTTCCTTGATTTTGATCAGGCGCTGTTCCAGCCGTTTTTTCTCCGCCTCCGGGTCAATAATTCCCTCCAACGGTATGAAAAGCTGCAAAGCATTGACGATTTCGGTGGCCGAGTGTTTGGGTTTGGCCAGTTTTACGCCCATCTCTATCTTACCCAGATTAGCCTGATGCTTAATCAGTTCTTCATGCGGCCGAATGCCGTCCAGCGCTTTGCTCACTTCAGCCGAGATAATCAGGTCTAACGCCTGCTTGCGCTCGATTGTCATCTTATTGCGGATATTCCGGACACTCCGGATGATGCCGATATTTATTTCCATTGTCTGCTCAATCTGCTCGTCTATCTGCTTGGGCTCGGCCGACGGCCAGGTTGCACTCATCACTGATTCGCTCTGGAAATGTTCCGGATATTGCTCCTTAAACTTCTGCCAGAGTTCCTCGGTGATAAACGGGATGAAGGGATGGAGCATGCGCAGGGTATTGCTGAAGAGATAAAAAAGCGTAGAGCGTGTAGCGTTGAGCGTAGAGGCGTCTTGGCTGTATAATCTTGGCTTGATGATTTCCAGATACCAGTCGCACAAATCGCTCCAGAAGAAGTGGTAAATCAAGTGGGCCGCCTCGCTGAATTGGTAGGTCTCTAAGGCCTTGGTATAATCGCGGATGGTGGTGTTCAGGCGGGAGAGAATCCAGCGGTCTTCGAATGTGTCGTGCGTTGTGGGTTGTGTGTCTTGGGTTTTTGACGCAGGGCTCATAACGCCTGACGCATCGGCGCTGGTTAGCACCAATCGGCTGGCATTCCACAACTTATTACAAAAATTACGGCCGGATTCATAGGTTTCATCCGATAGATTGATATCGCCGCCCAGGGGGATATTGGCCATAATGCCGAAGCGCAGGGCATCGGCGCTGTATTGGTCAATCAGGACCAGCGGGTCCGGCGAATTGCCCAGCGACTTGCTCAGCTTCCGGCCTGAATTGTCACGGGCTATACCGTGGATATAGACATCCTTGAAAGGGGGCTTCCCGGTGAATTCAATCCCGGCCATTATCATCCGGGACACCCAGAAAAAGATGATGTCCTTGCCGGAATTCAGGACGCTGGTCGGGTAAAAATATTTCAGGTCCTCGGTCTGTTTCGGCCAGCCGAATACGGTAAAGGGCCAAAGCCAGGATGAAAACCAGGTGTCCAGCACGTCCGGGTCCTGAACCATTGAATCTCTTGAGCCGCATTTCGGGCACTTGGTCTTTTCTTTAGAAACTATCGGTGTAATATCAGATAAATTATTAATGGATCCTGAGGATATATCAAAATGTGACGGGGGTATAGATTTGCCTTCTTTAAGTTCTTCGAATGGCGGATCCAAGTGAATATTTAATTCTGGATGACATTTCGCGCAATACCATACTGGTAATCGGTGTCCCCACCATAGTTGGCGCGAGACGCACCAGTCCCGGATATTCTCCATCCAGTTAAGATAGGTCTTAGACCAGTGTTCCGGAAAGAATTTGACATCCCCGGACCGGACCGCCTTGATGGCCGGTTCGGCCAGGGGTTTCATCTTGACAAACCATTGCAGGGACAAATAGGGCTCAATCATGGTATTGCAACGGTAGCAATGCCCGACCGCGTGCTGATACTTTTCCTGCTTTTCCAGCAGACCTTCATCGGTCAGCCGCTGGACAATCCGTTTGCGGCATTCCAGCCGGTCCAGGCCTTTGTATTCTCCGGCGTTCTCGGACATCTTGCCGTCCGGCGCCAGGATGTTGATAGATTCCAGATTATGTTTTTGGCCCATCATAAAGTCGTTTGGGTCGTGGGCTGGGGTGACCTTGACCGCGCCGGAGCCGAAATCCTTTTCTACTATCTCATCGGCGATTATCTTGATTTCTCTGTTCATAATGGGCATAATCAGGGTCTGGCCAATAAGATTCTTGTAACGCGGGTCGGTCGGATTGACCGCCACGGCCGTATCGCCCAGCATGGTCTCCGGCCGGGTCGTGGCCACGACCACGAACTTGTCCGGGTTATCTTTGAATGCATATCGAATCCAATACAGCCCGCCGGTGGTGTCCACATTCTCCACCTCTTCATCGGACAGGGCGGTCAGGCAGCGCGGACACCAGTTGACGATATAATTACCCCGGTAAATCAGGCCCTTTTCATAGAGCCGGACAAAGACATCCTTGACCGCGGCCGAATAGGCCTCATCCATAGTGAATCTCAGGCGCGACCAGTCGCAGGAACAGCCCAGTTTCTTGAGCTGCTGGATGATGGTATCCCCGTATTGTTTCTTCCACTCCCAGACCCGCTCGACGAATTTGGTCCGTCCCAGTGCGTGCCGGGATGATTTATTCTTCTTTAGTTCTTTTTCCACCGCGTTCTGGGTGGCGATACCGGCGTGGTCTGTGCCTGGTACCCAGCAGGTTTCGAACCCCTGCATCCTCTTAAAACGCACCAGGATATCCTGGGGTGTCTCGTCCATGACATGGCCCATATGGAGAATCCCGGTCACATTCGGCGGGGGAATAACGATAGAGAAAGGTTTCTTGGGTTTATTCGGGCTGGACGAAAAATAGCCGTGCTCCTCCCAGAACTTATAAATCCGGTCTTCAACGGTCTTGGGATTATATGCGGTTTCCATAAGCAGACATTCTATTTCGCCTCTACTCTGATGTCAAGAAAATCCCGCTGGGATAACTCCTGCCACTAAGTGCACAACCCCCCGACCCCCTTTTCTAAGGGGGAGTGGTTAGTAAATTCCCCCTTAATAAAGGGGGATTAAGGGGGTTGTTAGTGCTTTTGTGCCTTTGTAGCGACTCTTTTATTTCCCAAAATAACTATTGACCCCGTTAGTCATATTTGATATAAGGTCTTATATAATTCATTAATACGGAATAAAATAATCCCGCCATTCGGTGGGATCTAAGTCGCTGTAAGGGCTAAAGCCCAACAGCGACTAAGAGGAGGATATTATGCCACAAGCGACAAAAGGTAAGGAATTACTGGTCACCACGCCCAACGCCATCGGCGCCTTGGGCACAGTCACCGGAGCCGTTTCCAAGGCCGGAGTGAATTTCATCACCATCTCCGCCTGGGGCGAGAAAGACAAGGGCTTCTTTCGGATGCTCACCTCGGATAACGACAAGGCCGCGGCCGCGCTGAAAAATCTTGGCTACACCATTACCGAAACCGATGTTCTGCTGGTCAATCTCGGTAACAAACCCGGCACCTTCGCGCCTTTGGCCAGGAAGATTGGCGATGCCGGTATTGAGATTAACTACTGTTACGCCACGGCCTGGAGCTCCACGGCCGTCCTGGTGCTATCCACCAAGAACAACAAAAAGGTCATGGATATCATTGCTGCCTCGTAGAGTATGGGCAGGAAGAATGGCAGGGTGGAATAATAATTAAGTAAGATGTTTTCCGAACTCCGAGAGAGGAGAGGATTTATGAAATTTATTATGATTACTACTTGGTGGGGACACTGGGATAATATACGAGGTGATTCTACATATTATAGTACAACAATGGTTCCAAGTAAGATAAAGAAAGAGGAAATATTAAAACTCCAAAACGTGGAAACGTTATTTATAAAAATACCAAGCGACAAAGATTTTATTACAGGATGTTGGACTGGCAAAACCACAAATTTCAGAGAGGAAATGCAAAGTGGGAAACCAATTATAAGGTTTGATGTAATTATTGGGCTGCGAGCCAGTTTTCCTACTCAATATCAGGACTTAAAAAGCGGTTGGTATTGTGAAGATTGGCAATCCAGTCCAGCAGTAGTAGAAGATAAATCTTTTGACCCGCCATTTTTTGATATTTTAAATACAACTACTGACCATAAACACTTTGAAACTCATGCTTACCGTTTATTAAAAGTATTAGGATTACACACGCTGTATAAATTTCCGATGCAGGACCAAAGTGGTAAGTCAGATGGCTTCTTTGTTTTTAAGAGTCTGGCTGTTATTTTTGATATGACATTACGCAAGGATTTTGAGCAGGCCAAAAAAGTTCAGATGGAAAATTATTGTGGCCAGCTAAAAAATGGAATGATTGAAATTATTAAAGGTGGTAAAAAGAGGGAATTTAATGTGGGGTCTAATGCAAGGCAAGTATGGATAATTACCAATGGCTCCTCACGGGAAATCAGAACAATAGATGGTATTACGATAAAAGAAGTGCCCATAAAAAACATTATGGAACTTTATAGGAAAAGAATACAAGATGATTTAGATGAGGCAGATTTTGAAAAGAAATTACTTGCCTTGTAAAAAACAATAGAATTCCGGCGCCGCCACACCGAATTATACCCCCATCCCCCTCACCCCTCCACTTCCTCCCCGGTATACCCTGTAGGGTAGCCCAGCCCCCGGTATAGATTAGCCCAGCCCCCGGTATGGAGTAGCCCAGCCCCAGGTATAGAGTAGCCCATCTCCCCCCATAGAGTAGTCCATACCCCGGTATGGAGTAGTCCATCTCCCCCTATGGAGCAGTTCAGCCCCCCGTATGGAGTAGCCCATCCCCTCCTATGGAGTAGTCCATCCCCTCCTATGGGGGAGCCCACCACCCCCTGGGGGGATGCCCACCACCCCCCATAGGGTAGCCCTACTCCCCCCTGGGGGATACCCACCACCCCCCATAGGGTAGCCCAGCACCCCCCAAGGGGATGTCCAGCACCTCACATAGGGATGCCCATACCCTCGTGGAGGGAAGCCCTATATTACCCTCCTAGGGTGGAAAGATTCCGCCTTAGAGCGGAAAGGCATCGCTAACAAGCGGAAAGTTCTTGCTAACAAGCGGAAAGTTCCCGCTAACAAGCGGAAGGTTCCCGCTAACAAGCGGAAAGTTCCCGCTAACAAGCGGAAAGTTCCCGCTAACAAGCGGAAGGTTCCCGCTAACAAGCGGAAAGTTCCCGCTAACAAGCGAAAAGTTCCCGCTAACAAGCGGAAAGTTCCCGCTAACAAGCGGAAAGGCATCGCTAACAAGCGGAAAAGTTCCGCCCCAAGGTGGTTTATTCACGTAACACCTTTAATTTTAGTGGGTTAGGGCGAATTTTCCCCTCGTTCCTGTCATTCCCGTGCAAACGGGAATCCAGTATTAAATTGTCTGGATTCCTCCGTTTTAGCAAGAGTTTAGTACCACCCTATCCGGGTAGCGGGGATAGGGTATAGTCCTCCACCCCATAGGGTATAGGGGGAGGGGGGATAGGGTATGGTCTCTCCCCCGATAGGGTGTCCCCCTATAGGGGATAGGGTGGTTTTTCGGCGCCATAAGGAATGTATTAGAACAACCCCCCGACCCCCTTTTCTAAGGGGGAGTAGGAAATTTTCCCTTTAATAAGGGGGAATGTGAGACCTACGACTCTATCATTACCGGGCATTTGGGCAATGCCTGGAGAAATAACTTGCCGTAGTTCTTGGTGACTATCCGGTTGTCCAGGATGACGATGATGCCCTTGTCGGTCTTGGTCCGGATAAGCCGTCCGAATCCCTGCCGGAGTTTCAGGATGGCCTCGGGCAGGAAATAGTTCTTGAATGAGTCCACGCCGTTGCGTTCCATCTCTTCCATCCGCGCCTCGACTAAGGGTTCGCCGGGCACAGGAAAGGGCAGTTTGGTGATGATGATGTTTTCCAGCGCCTCGCCCGGCACGTCCACGCCCTGCCAAAAGCTGTCCGCGCCGAGAATGACCGAGCCGATGTTGGCCCGGAATTCCTCGAGCATCTGGTGCCGGGGCATATCCTTGCCCTGCATATAGAGCGGGATGCCCTGGGCCATCAAGAGCGGATAAATCCGGTCGTGCACCCGGTGCATCAAGTCATAGCTGGTAAACAGGACAAATGCCCGGCCGCGGCTGAGCTGGAGGTATTTCATTATCTTCTCGCTGGCTACGGGCTCGAAGTCGTCCTTCTTGTTCGGGTCCGGGGTGCCTGAGGTGATGTAGACCTTGACCTGTTTGGCGTAGTTAAAGGGCGAGTCCAGGATGATGTCCGCTGAATTCTCGATGCCCAGTGTGTCTTTAATGTATTTCAGCCCATCCTTCTTTGATGTAGATAATGTGGCGCTGGTAAAGATGGCGGACTTGACGGTTTCGGGTAATAGTATCTCCTTAATCAGGGTATTGACCTTGAGAGGCGCGCCCTGGAGCGTGACCCGGGGCTGGGCCCGCTTTTGCTTGGCCAGTTCGACCCAATATACCCCCACACCAATTCCATTGGTGTGGGGGTGAACGGATTCGCCTGTGCCTGATTGCTTAATAAAGTTTTCCACCGCCTCGGCAAAGATGAGCGTCCGTTTGATAAAGGCGTCCAGTTCTATCTCGTCCACCTCCTTGGCCTTGGGCTTTTTCTTGCTCAACACAGATTTGAGTTCCTTGAGCGAAAAATGGAGCTTGACCAGGACCGGACTGAGGGTATTGGCCACGAAGTTCTTGCTCTTGACCCGTCCGTTCTCCGGCGCCTTGTGGTTGTGCCAGTACAGGACATCGTCAAAGAAGCTTAGCGCCGCCTCGTGCGCCTGCTCCACCAGTTCCTTACATTCGTTGGTTTTGGCAATGCGATGGGGAATAAACTGCAGGAATCCGGACTGCTTTTTGGGATTCCACAAAGAGCTGAGCAGGTAACTGACCTGGTAATTGGAGACATCCATGCCGAGGTGCTTTTGGGCCACGGATTCCAGCCGGTGCGCCTCGTCAATCACCACCATCTCGTAATTGGGCAGGAGGTTGACTTCATTTTCATAGCGCATGACCGCGTCAATCACCAGGAGCGGATGGTTGACCACCACGATATTGGCCAGCCACAGTTGGGACCGGGCCTTTTGATAGAAGCACACCTCGTAGTAGCCGCATTTCTTGCCGGCGCAGTTGTCGCTCTCGGCGCATATCTTGTCCCAGACGCCGCTTGACGGCACCCAGTCGAATGAGGATAGCGAGCCATCCCACATACTGGCTGTTCGACCCCGGCGCGCATGGGGGGAGTTACAGCCAGTTGCCCCGCCGGATGGCGGGGACTGGTTGCGCTTGATGACTAATCCATATATTCTTGCAAGTTCTTCTTTTTCCGCGATGAGCTCGAACAGCTCTGTCTGGTGGTCCAGTGCCTTGGCCAGCCGGCGCTGGCAGATGTAATTGGACCGGCCCTTGGCCAGCACTACCGTAAACTTATCCGGCAGGACGGTCTGGAGGAACGGAATGTCCTTATAGGCAATCTGTTCCTGGAGATTGATGGTATTGGTGGAGACGATAACCGGCTTTTTGGTGGAGAGCGACTGATAGATGGCCGGGATAAGGTAAGCGAATGTCTTGCCGATGCCGGTGCCGGCCTCGACCACCAGATGACGGTTCTGGTCTATGGCCTGGCAGATGCCTTCGAACATAGCCACCTGTTCGGGCCGGTATTCGTAGGCCGAGAATTTCTGGGCCAGCAGGCCCTCGGGCCCGAAGATGGCCTTGGTATCAAGCATAAATTAATTTCCGTAAGCCACAGATTGCACAGATTAATAAATAGAAATACTTAAATACGTATTAACCACAGATGAACACAGATTACACGGATTATTTTGATAGCGGTTCGATGTCTATGTCCGGTCCACCCCAATTACCAATAATAGCATCATTAAGTTTACTATTTTCGTATGACTCCATTTTCAAGTCATCCATAGTTTTCTTTATATCTACCATTAGTTCTCCTGGTGAATGAATACGGCTTTCTACTATAAGGCACGCGTTGGGTTGGTCATGACCGCAGTCTAAATCAACCTTAACTAATTTGCTTATAGAATTGTCTTCTTTCTTCCATTCCTTGTAATATTTTGTCCGGAATATTGCAGACAGAATATTGGGTTTGTCTTTGGCGATGAATTGCCAAACGACATCTTCGTTTTCCACGCTATACAATTCAATATCGAAATCCATTTCGGTGTAGCCTTTTATTCGGTGTGCAAATAAACCTCTTTCTTTACAGAGATTATCGATTAGTTTGTCTCTAAATTTAATAATGTTTTCCCAATCTATAAAGCCAACCCTGCAAGTAGTTATGTTGCCTTCTTTCCATGCCCAGAACATGTTTTTATTAAATGACATCTTTTGTAATCCTTACAATCTGTGTCATCTGTGGCTTAAAACGGTTTACTTACCTTCCACTCCAGCGCCGTGGTTATCCGTTCTTTGATATCATCCAGATGGGCCCTGGTCAGGGTATCAAGTTGTTCCAGATTAATAGTATTGATGTGATTCTTTATGGTCAACATGTCCTGGCGAGCCAGGGCAATGGCGTCCGAGGGATAGCTCCGAGAGTCGGACAGGTAGATGGATATTATTTTCTCCATATGGGCCCGCTGGAGATTGCGCCGGAATGGGTTGATGTTTTCTGCCTTGGTAGCCTCGGTCCAGATGCCGTCCCGGACGCCATGGAATAATTCCTCCAGCCCGAATCTCGGCTCGCCTTCTTTGTACTTGAGGGCCATATTGTTGAGCCGGCGCAGGACGGTCGGTTCATACATATAATTCAGGGCTGATTGCTGGATAGACAGGATGGTGTTGTAAATCTGGACATCCAGGGTCGGCCCTGAGTCGGCTCCGGGCATCCGTTCGGGCGCCAGTTTATTCAGGACCTCGCTGTCCGGCAGTGACTTCTCGGACAGTGAGAATATATTATTGACGATAAAATCCAGCGCCTGCTGCTGTTTCGCGCTCGCTACCGGTTCAAACGGCACCCGGCCGTCTGTATCGCCGATGTGGTCCCGGCGGTGGTAGATGCCGCCGATGAATCTGGCCGCCAGGGTAGTTCCAATGGCGTATTCCTTGATGCCCTGATTAAACACCCGGCGCATCTTCTGATAGCCCTCGCCCGGCTTGGAGAATTTAAACTCTATCTTGCCCCAGAGTTCCTGGGCCAGCTTGAGACGTTGGTTGACATATTCCAGCTGGTCATTGCCCAAATCCCAGAGGGTGCAGGTTGGGTCGATGCCGGTGGGTGAATTACCGTGGCAGTCCTCGTCAGTGCCGTAGGCCAGTTCCGGCTGGGCGCATCTGGCCGCGATGGCCTTGAGTTGGGTCAGTTCTTCATCTGGGGCCTTGGCCCCTAATGGCTTGTAGGCGTATTCAATGGCCCAGCAATCATAAGGGCCGACCGTAGAACTCCAAAATTCACCCTGCTTGGCCGGGTCAACCGAGATATTGGCCGGATTATAATCCATTACCGAAGCGATTAGGCCTTTTTCACTGGTTAGGGCTTTATCATGAAGTTGCTCGGCTGAAAGCATATTGCTGGCCTTGAAATTATGCCTCAGGCCCAGGGTGTGCCCGACCTCGTGGACCGCCAGGTCGGTCAGGTAATCGGCCACGAATTGCTCGGCTTCTTTTTCCTTGCCGTCCAGGAATGCCCGGGCTGTTAACATCGACGAGGCAAAGGCGGCCTGATAGGCCAGTCCATTGGCGTAATTGCAATAGGCGTTGTTGATACCGAGCGGATTGATGACTTCTTCAAACTCGGCGTAATTGACGCGGGCCATATCGGCGCTGATGCGGATGTCGGCCGCGTAGAGCTGGCCGGTGAACGGGTCTTCGTGCGATGGCCCGACTGCATAACCAGAGCCGGGCCTGATGAGCCAGCGGATGGTGTTATAGCGCGCGTCAGCCGGGTCCCAGTCCGCGTCGTCCGGTTGCTGATTCACTACCACCGCATCCTTGAATCCGGCCTGTTCAAAGGCCTTGTTCCAGAGCAGCACGCCCTTTTTTATCGGTTCGCGGTATTCGATGGGAATGGTCTTTTCCAGCCAGAAGACGATGGGTTTCTTGGGCGCGGACAGGGCCGCGGTTGGGTCTGATTTTTCCAGGTTCCAGCGGTTGATGTAGCGGACAAAAGGCGTCTCCGGTTTCATCGATGAATAATCCTGGTACATGGTGATAAAATGCCCGACCCGGTCGTCGGCCAGTCGCGGGATGTAATTATCCTGGGGCAGGGCTAAAATGGAATAATAATACCTGATGAATAAACTTTTGTCAGGAATAGTTGCCGAGTAAAATCCCTTATTGGAGCGGAAATGCATGGTGATTTCTATATCGGTATTGGCCGGGAATGATTTGAGCGTGGAAAAGAAGCTGTTGTCCCGGTCAAAGGAGAAATCAGATTTAGTGGCTTCGTTTAAGTGCTGGGCCAGGTTGTATCGGTCAAACAGGAACAGGTCATTGAGCGAGACCAGGACGGCTCCGGTAGTGGAATGTGGTTTAGACAGGACGATGGATGAGGAGATGAGCGAATCGCTCACCCCTTTTTCCACGGCCCGGAACGCGGGTTTATCGCGGTCGGCCCGGACCAGGACGTTCTTATGAATTAATTGAATGCGCTTGTTGACCTGCCTGAAGAAGAACGGGAAATTGTCCTCCATCGCCGCCGCATCCAGAAAAGTGCCGTCGCCGGATTCCCGGGTGACCGAGCAGAGCATAATTTTGTCCATCTGCTCGGGTTTTAGTTCCAGATAGGCCTTGCCGTCCTTGGGATTATGGTAGATGGTCAGCATGCCGGTAATGGGTTTGCATTCCTTGATAATCTCGGCGAAGTCCTT
The DNA here is from genome assembly GCA_016235865.1 of Planctomycetota bacterium. NCBI lineage: Bacteria > Pseudomonadati > Planctomycetota > Planctomycetota bacterium. Next base: position 171,061 of record JACRIK010000021.1, read on the forward strand.
TTCATCGCCGTTCTTTTTATCCTCTTTGGCCGCGTCATTTTTGGCGTCGGTCGGCGGTAAGGCGGTTGAGGCGCAGCCGGCATATAATAATGACAACACAAACAAAGAGCCTCCGAAAGCGCATAATTTTCTTAACATAGCATTTTTCTCCTTATCTTGTTTATCTGTGTAATCTGTGCAATCAGTGGTTGCGTTTCAGTTTTTCCCAGTATTCCATTCTTTTCTTTATCTCTTTTTCAAACCCGAAATCGCCGGGCTGGTAATATTTAGCATCTTTGAGATTGTCCGGCAAGTAATCCTGTTTGACAAAATGCTGGGGGAAATCGTGGGCATATTTATAATCCTTGCCGTAGCCCAGGTCGCCCATCAGGTCGGTGACCGGATTGCGCAAATGGATGGGCACCGGCATGGCAATGGTTTTCTGGACATCCTCTTTGACTTTATTATATGCCGCATAGATGGAGTTGCTCTTTGGGGCCGTGGCCAGATATATCACGGCCTGGGCCAGGGCGTTGTCAGATTCAGGCATGCCGACAAAATCCACTGTGTCCTTGGCAGCCAGGGCAATCAGCAGGGCCTGGGGGTCGGCGTTGCCGATGTCTTCGGAGGCGAAGCGAACCATCCGCCGGGCGATATAGAGCGGGTCTTCGCCGGATTCCAGCATCCGGCACAGCCAATAGAGCGCCGCATCCGCGTCGCTGCCCCTGAGACTTTTATGGAATGCGGAAATCAGGTTGTAGTGCTCCTCGCCGGCCCGGTCGTATAACAGCATCTTTTTCTGGGCCGACTGCTCGACGATGGTCTTGGTGATCGTGCGCTTGGTGCTCTTGGCCGGAATGGAAAAGGCCGAGAGTTCTAATAAATTCAGGGCAATTCTGGCGTCGCCGTTGGCGATATTAACGATATATTTTTCCGCCTCGGCATCTATTTTGATATTCAGGTTGGCCAGGCCGCGCTCTTTATCCGATAGGGCGCTCCGGATTATTTTGATTATTTCGTTGGAGGCCAGCTGTTTCAGGACGAATACCCGGCAGCGGGAGAGCAGGGCGGAATTGAGTTCGAATGACGGATTCTCGGTGGTGGCGCCGATGAGCGAGATGACGCCTTTTTCCACATAGGGCAGGAAGGCGTCCTGCTGGGCCTTGTTAAAGCGGTGGATCTCGTCCACGAACAGGATGGTTTTTTTATTATGGAGCTTCTGGTTGTATTCAGCCCGTTCCATTACCTGCTTGATGTCCTTGATGCCGGATGTCACCGCGCTAAAGGTGATGAATTCCATGCCGCTGGCCCGGGCGATTAAGAAAGCCAGGGTGGTTTTGCCAGAACCGGGCGGTCCCCAGAATATCAGCGAGGGCAGTTGGCCTTTCGATTCTCTAAGGTTGGCAATGACCTGGCGGAGCGGTTTATCCGGGCTGATGACCTCCTCTTGTCCGATAAATTCCTCGAACTTTAAGGGACGCATCCGTTCGGCCAGGGGAGTCGTTTGTCCCGATGTCTGCCCGACCTGACGGTTGTTCGGGCGGGCCTTTTCCATCTTGTCGACGGTATCAAATAGTTCGCTATCGCGGTCACTGCGGTGTTCCATACACTACATAATATACACTCTAATGACTGCTTGTCAATTAATGCGATTCGCTAACTTAAACGTAATTTTCTTGACTCTGATATAACAGCTTGGTTAAATACCGGTTCAATTAGAAATAAAGGAGTTTTTATGATAGAGATGTTCAAGGAGTGGTATGACGCCCGGCACGAGTATGCCAAGGAATGGAAGAAAAATAATCCCAAAGGCAAGGTGATGGGTTATTTCTGCACCTATGTGCCGGAAGAGATTCTCTATGCGGCTGATGTTCTGCCGGTGCGGATCCTGGGCAGTCACGAGCCCCAGGATGTGACCGAACCCCATATCTTCGGGATGTATTGCCCGTTCTGCCGAGATTGCCTGGCCCAGGGACTGAAAGGCCGATATAATTATTTAGACGGAATTATGATCGCCCAATCGTGCCTGCATATCCGGCAGGCCTTTACCTCCTGGCAGCTGCATATCCCGGTGCCATACAGTTATTACCTGCCCATGCCCAATAATCTCCAGACCAAGTTTGCCCTGCCTTATCTGCGCGGTGAATTTGAGGCCTTTAAGAAATCGGTCGAAGGCTGGACCGGCAGGAAGATTACGGACCAGGACCTGGACAAAGGCATCGAGATAATGAACCAGAGCCGCCGGCTGATGAAACAGGCCTATGAAACCCGTAAGGCTGCCAACCCGCCGATGACCGGGCTGGAAGCGATGTATATGGCGGTGTCCAACCAGATGACCGACAAGCGGGAGCACAGCCGGATTATTGAAGAAGCGTTGAAGACGCTGCCTAAGCGGAAACTGGACCGGGAAACCGGGGCCCGGCTGATGATTGTGGGCAGCGAGGATGATGACACCGAATTTATCAAGATGGTGGAATCGGTCGGCGTTACGATTGTGATTGACGACCATTGCACCGGCTCGCGTTATTTCTGGAACGAGGCCAAGCCGGACCCGGACCGGTTGAACGCCATTGCCCGGAGATATATCGAGCGCCCGGCCTGCCCGAGCAAGGACTGGCCGGCCCGGACCAGGTTGCCGCATATATTAAAATTAGCCAAGGATTATAATGTCCAGGGCGCGATTGTCATCCAGCAGAAGTTCTGCGACCCGCATGAACTGGATATACCGGCTATTACCAAGATGTTAAAGGAAAATAATATCCCGACCCTGTTCCTGGAATTTGACGTGACCGTACCGATTGGTCCGTTCAAGACCCGGGTTCAGGCGTTCTTGGAAATGATATCAGAAGACGCGTTGTTCTAGAGGTTACATAAGGTTGCGGAAGGTTACAGGAGGTTGCTTAAGATTACAATTAGGTTGCTATGGAAAAGAAAACAGCGGCATATGAGAAATTGAGATTTTACCAGGATATTTGTGAGATTAGAAGGGCAGTATACTTAATTACCGAGCGTTTTGCTAAAAGTCATATGCGTTTGGTATCACAAATGCGCGATGCGGCCAGAAGCGCCAAGCAAAATATCAGGGAAGGTTACAAAAAAGGGACTATCGGGGAGTTTATCCATAGTATTAATATAAGTCGGGGGTCCCTGGAAGAATTAAGCGGTGATATTGAAGATTGCCTTGAAGACGGTTTAATGACAGCGGAGGAATTTAAGGAGATAAGTGGGCTTATTAAAAGCGCTGATTATTTATCAGACCGTTATATTAAAGCCATTAGTAAGATGAGGGAAGCAGGAACGTGGCGGACCCCGAGGGTCAAGTAACTTCTTGTAACATCGTGTAACTTATTGTAACATTTGTAACTATCAAGGAGCATCTATGAGCAATTTGTATCCCACCGAACAACTGAAATCCTGGAACAAGGCCAAGGAAATCAGGGAGAACTATTACCGCGATTATGCGGACGCCAAGAAAAAGGGCGGCTTGAGGTGGGCCGGCGGCGCCTGGTCTTTCGGGGCCATCCCGGCCGGATTGGGCGATGATGTCTTCCCGATTACCGGCGAACCTTACGGCGCTTCCATCGCCTGGAACAAGGAATTCGCTCTGGCCTGCCAGGAAGCGGCCGAGAAAAAGGGTTATGCCCGCGACCTGTGTTCTTATATGCGCAGTTACTGGGGTTCCATTATTCTTGATAAATACCTCTGGGGCGGGCCGTTCCCCAAACCGGATTTTATGTGGCAGGACCATATCTGCTGCAGTCATTCCAAATGGTATCAGGTGGCTAATGAGTTGGAAGGCGGTAAGGTGCCGGTATTTGAGATTGACGTGGCCGTCGGTCCGGAGGGCGAGGTCAATAAGAACCGGGTTGATTATGTGGTTAACCAGATGCTGGAGGGTGTTGAATGGCTGGAAAAGGTGACCGGCCGGAAATACGACGACCAGAAATTGATTGAAGCAGTGTATAATGAATGCCGGGCCACCTCGGTCTGGGCTGAGATATGCGAGCTGAACAAGACCGTGCCGGCCCCGCTGGACGAGAAGACCATGTATTCATTATATGTGCTGGGCACGCTGATGAAACACAGCAAGGTAGTGGCTGATTACTATGAGGAACTGCTGGCTGAGACCAAGGACCGGGTTAAACGCGGGATTGCGGCTATTCCCAACGAGCGTTGTCGGGTAATGAGCGATACCCAGCCGCCCTGGGCGTTCCTCAAGGTGTTCAGATATTTGGAGAAATTCGGCTGCGTATCGGTCGGCTCGCTTTATACATTCGGGTTAATCGGATTATGGGAGGTTAAACCCGATGGCACCTGGGGCGCCAAGACCACGCCTCAGCAGAAGGGCATCAAGATAAAGACCCGCGAACAGGCGCTGCGCATCCTGGCCGAATGGAATCTGGCCAAGCCGGAATGGCAGCACTTCTATTCGCCGGCCCTGAAGAGCGATATGATGATACGGATTGCCAAGGAATGGAAACTCAACGGCGTGATGCTTCATTATAACCGCGGTTGCGAAGGCTTGAGTTTGGGCATTGCCGAGAACCGCCTGGCCCTGCAAAAGGCCGGATACCCGGTCATGACCTTTGAAGGCAACATGGGCGATGAGCGCGAGTTTGACGAGACCCGGACCATGGCGCGCATCGATGCCTTTATGGAAACGCTGGATTTAAAGAAAATGGAATAACCGATTATGCGGTATTTACTGTCTGTTGTTTACTGTTTCCTGATAACTATCTTATGTACCGGTTGCCCCAGCACGCCTTTGCGCCTGCCGCCTGATGAAGAGATGCGGCTGGACCGGGAAATCAAGACCATTCTCCAGGCCAGCGAGCAGAGAGAAAAGGTGCCTTGGGAATCTATTGTTTCGGAATTGGGTTTTATCTCGCCACTGGAAGGCCGGGTTTTGGAGAACCGGGGCGAGGATGGCGTGAGTTTTAAGGCCACTGAAGGCCAGCCGGTCCGGGCTGTCAAGAGCGGTATGGTTACCTTTGTCTCGGACGATATGACCGGCTATGGCAAGGTGGTGACCATCAAGCATTCGGATGGATTCCTGTCTTTCTATGCCTATAATTCTGAGATTCTGGTCAAGGCCGACCAGGTGGTTAAGCAGGGTGATATTATTGCCCGGGCGGGAAAAAGCGGCCGGGCCACCCAGCCCCAGCTCTATTTTAGGTTATTCAAGGGCGAAACGCCGGTTAACCCGATGCGTTATTTACCGTAATTATTATGCCGTTATACGAATACCAATGCCGGAAATGCCAGCAGGTCTTTGAAGCGCTGATTCGTTCTGGCAAAGATACCGCGGACCTGTCCTGTCCTCATTGCAGGGATAGGAAGGTGAATAAACTCTTCTCCACATTTGCCACTAACTCCGACCAGCGAGGCGGTTTATCAGTTCCGGCTTCTTCTTCCAAGTCAGGATGCTCATCCTGCTCCAGAGGTTCTTGTACAACATGTAAATAATGAGGTAACAGATGAAGCAATTATGGGCGCCCTGGCGCTGCACTTACATCAACGTCAAGCCCGGCCATAAGAAAAGATGTTTCCTGTGCCAGGCGCTAAAATCCGTCACTGACCGTAAGAATCTTCTGGTCAGGCGGGGCAAGAAGTGCTTCGTGATGATGAATCTCTTTCCCTATAACGCCGGGCATCTGCTGATTTGCCCCAAGGCGCACAAGGCAAATCTGGAGGACCTCACCAAAGAAGAAATAAAGGAATTGTTTGATTTGGCCATTGAGATGAAACGGGCATTGACCAAGGTGTTGAAGCCGGAGGGGTTCAACATGGGATTCAATATCGGCGCCGTGGCCGGAGCCGGGCTCTTGACTCATATTCATCTTCATCTGGTGCCGCGCTGGGGCGGCGATACCAACTTTATGCCGGTCCTGTCCGGAACCAAGGTTATTTCCCAGTCGCTCAGCCAGTTATATGAAAGGTTACAAAAGTCCTCTAAATAGCCATCTTATTTCCCGCCAAAAACTCTAAAATACTTGACATATTCGTTGTGTTGATATATTCTGTCAAATTCTCATAGAGACCTTGTAAGTTATAAAGGAGCGAACAATGACAGTCAAGAGCGACAATAACAGGACTTTTCTGCTAAAGCGGGAAGAGTTGAAGCAGCAGTGGTATCTGGTTGATGCTTCAGATAAGATACTGGGCCGGATGGCCACCAAGATTGCCACAGTCCTGATGGGCAAGCACCAACCGACCTATACGCCGTATGTGGACAGCGGTAATTTTGTGGTGGTCATCAATGCCGAGAAGATTAAACTGACCGGCAAGAAGTCGCTGGAAAAGGTTTATAAGACCTATTCCGGTTATTCCAACGGCCAGCGGGAGACGCCGATTGCCACCGTGCTGGCCAACACCCCGGACCAGGTGGTCTATCTGGCCGTCAAAAGAATGCTGCCCCAGAACCGCCTGGCCAAGCAGATGATAACCAAGCTCAAGGTATATGCCGGCGCCAAACATCCTCATCAGGCGCAAAACCCGAAAGTATTGGAGGTATAGATATTATATTATGACAGAACCGCTTTTCTACCGTGGAACGGGACGCCGCAAGACCGCGATTGCCCAGGTTATCCTCAAAAAAGGGACAGGTAAGATAACCGTAAACAGTATGGAGTACGATAAATATTTTCTGATTCCCGAAGAACGCAATGCCGTATTAACTCCTTTGCAGAACCTGAAAATGATCGGACGTTATGACGTTACCGCTGAGGTAAATGGCGGCGGGAAACACGGCCAGGCAGATGCGCTTCGGTTAGGTTTGGCGCGCGCCTTGAAACTGGCGCATAGCACTTCTTTATCACAACTGAGCAAGGCCGGACTCCTGACCCGCGACCAGCGAATGAAGGAACGCAAGAAATACGGACAGAAGGGCGCCCGCAGACGCTTCCAGTACTCCAAACGTTAATCCGGATACCTGGAATCGTTTCTGGTTATCTTCATCTGGCGTCTTACGTTATATGATTAACGCTGATGTAATAGACAATCTACCGGCCCCGAAAATAATGGTCATCGGCGATTTCTTGCTGGACCGCTATGTCTGGGGCAAGGTGGAGCGTATCTCGCCCGAAGCGCCGATCCAGATACTCAAGGTCCAGAATGACGGCGATGATCGTTTGGGCGGCGCGGCTAATGTGGTCCATAACCTGATAACGCTGGGCGCTAAAGTCATTGCCCTGGGTGTTATCGGAACGGACAACGGCGGCCAGAGAATCATATCGCTTCTGAAATCACTCAACGGCAAGAACCGCCTTAATTATAATGGAGTTATCAAGGATAAATTTCATATTACCTCCATCAAGGAGCGGATGATCGCCCATAACCAGCAGGTCCTCCGGGTTGACAGGGAAGAACCGAACGAGGATTATTTTATTTCGCATTCCATCGAGAGGAAACTGTTGCACCACTTTTCTCGCACTATCAGGTCTGTGGATGCGGTAATTATCTCGGACTATGACAAGGGCACGCTGACCAAAACGTTCCTCAAAAAGATTATCCAACTTTGTCGTAAGTATCATAAGACGGTCTTAGTCGGTCCCAAGGGCCGGGATTTTACCAAATACCGGGGCGCTACGGCTGTTGTCCCCAATCGTTCTGAGACCGAAGAGGCCACCGGCCTGGAAATCACCAGTAAGGCGTCTTCGTATAAATCAGCCGCCCAGAAGATGCTTCGCAATCTGGCGTTGGATTTTACAGTGATTACCTTGGGTCCGGACGGGCTTTATCTGCTTGATAAGAAAGGCAGCTCGGCTTACGACCCGGCCCGGCATCGGGATGTTTATGATGTCACCGGCGCCGGGGATACTGTCCTGGCTGCGCTTGGTATTGCTTTTGCCGCTAAGTTACCGTATCAGGACGCCCTGCATCTGGCCAATCTGGCGGCTGGAGTGGTGGTCAGCAAAGTGGGCACGGCTACGGTTAGCCGAATAGATATTATACAGCATCATTATCTCAAGTCTCAGCACGAAAATATAAAGGCAGAGCATAAACTCAAGACCGTAAAAGAATTGGCTGTTATTCTATCGGCCAAAAAGGCAGCTGGCGGAAAAGTAGTATTTACCAACGGTTGTTTTGACCTGATACATCCGGGACATATCCGGACCCTGGAATTCTCCCGGGCCCAGGGCGATATCCTGATGGTCGGACTGAATTCGGATAAATCCGTAAGGATAATCAAGGGCAAGTCGCGGCCGATACTTAATCAGTCGGATCGGATTAAGGTGCTATCGGCATTCTCTGCCGTGGATTATATTGTGCTCTTTGACCAATCCACGCCGCTGGAATTAATAAAAGAACTCCGGCCCGATGTCCTGGTCAAGGGCGCGGACTGGGAGGAAGGTAAGATTGTCGGCGCTGATGTGGTCCGGAGTTACGGCGGCCGCATCGCCCGCGTGCCCCTGATACCGGGCATCTCCACCTCGGATATTATAAAGAAAATAAATAAATTTAAGTAGTTTTGGAGGTATTAATGAGATATATTATTGCCGTATTGCTGATATGCACAATGGAATTGGTATCCCTGGCTCAGGATAACAAGCCCGTGGGTGAACCTGTCAATAATTATAATAATGAGCCGGAGAAGAAGGAAATGAGTTTCTATATCGGTCCCTGGTATAACCAGTTTGATGCCGACCTGAATCTCAAGGGTAATATCGGCTGGGTGGCCGGGGTGCGTTATCCGGTGGATACCGGCGGCAAGATACCGATTAATATGGCACTGGAGATAACCTCTTTACGGACCGAGACGAAAAGCGGTAAGGGCGTGAGTGTCACCTCTATGGCTTTAGGCCTGGGTGAATACGGTTTTATTCCCGAGGAAAAGCGGCTCAGGGTGACGTTCCTGGGCGGGATTCAGCGCTATGGCGGCTTGGGTGATTCCGGCACCTTCTTTACCCTGCGTCCCAAGTTCAGCCTTTGGAGCACGCCGTCCACGAATCTTGAAGGGGTGGCCGGGCTGGATTTTGTCCGGACCAATGCCGCGGGCGGTGAGAGTCATTGGGAAATGAACTTTCCACTCGGGCTTAATTTGAGTATCAATTTTTGACCACAGATTACACAGATAGACACAGATTTTCCGGAAATCATTCGTGTAATAAGTGGTTATCGTTACTAAGAAAGGAATATATTTATGAAAGATATGCCCTGGTTAGAGCGCGATAATTCCAATAGAGACCATTTCCTGTTCAGTGAGGAGTTCTTCGGCAAGGAGCCGCCTACTGTTATCTACGAGAAGAAACCCATTGTCAATCCAACTACAGGTGAGGCAGTAAAGGGTCTCTATTCATCCTGGATTACCCTGAATAATCCGGCTCAGTATAATTCATACACTACCAGGATGGTCAAGGGCGTCATCGCCGGATTCCAGCGCGCCTCGGCTGATAACAGCGTCGTGGCCGTGGTCTTTACCGCAATGGGCGATAAGGCATTCTGCACCGGCGGTAATACCAAGGAATACGCCGAATATTATTCCACCAATCCGACCGAATACGGCAATTATATGGACCTGTTTAACGCTATGGTGGATGGGATTCTCAACTGCAAGAAGCCGGTGCTCTGCCGGGTTAATGGTATGCGGGTGGCCGGCGGGCAGGAAATCGGCATGGCCTGCGATATTACTATCTCATCTGACTTGGCCATTTACGGACAGGCCGGGCCCAGGCACGGCTCGGCCCCGGACGGCGGGGCCACGGATTTTATGCCGCTGTTTATCGGTCTGGAAAATGCCTTATGGTCCTGCACGGCCTGCGAACTCTGGAGCGCCTATAAGATGAAACTGCTCGGGCTTATCAGCAAGGTGGCGCCGGTTATCAAAGAGGGCGGGAAATTTATCCGCAATCCGTTGGTCGTGACCGATAAATACGTGGACAACGGCGAGGTTGTCTATGGTGAATTCAAGAAGGGCAAGGAGGCCGAGGATGCCAAGGCATATCTCAAGGCCGCCAAGACCGATTTTGAACTACTTGATAAAGAGGTCAATAATGTAATCTGGACATTCACCAACCTGATGCCGGGCTGTCTGATAAAGACCATAGACAGCATCCGACTGAAGAAGAAATTCTATTGGGACCAGCAGAAACTTCCTAACCGGCACTGGCTGGCCGCTAATATGAACACCGAGGCATATATCGGGTTCAACGCCTTCAACACCAAGAAGGCAACCGGCAAGGACGTGATTGACTTCATCAAATACCGCCAGTTACTGGCCGAGGGGCATTCGTTTGATGAGGAACTGGTCAAGCAGGTTATGCCGAAGCCGAAGTGAACCACAGATTACACGGATTGCACTGATTATACTTTAAGGGAAATCTGTGTCATCTGTGAAATCTGTGGTTGCATTTTTATATTTTCTTGATTATCTTTTGCAACTATTTGTAACCGAGGAAATCATGTCATATCCTAATATCTTTATCAAACTCACCGGACCGGAACGCATTCTGCTAAATCGTGAAGTTACCCGGCTGGCATCAACAGGCAGGATAAGGGCCTGTAGGCGGCTCCAGGCCATCTACCTTTCTGACAGCGGACATACCTACAAAGAGATTTGTCAGTCATTCGATGTCTCTTACCGCAGTGTCAAGGGCTGGGTGGCCCTATACCGTAAACAGGGGATAAGTGGGCTCTTAAAGAGGTCGTAGCTGTTGCATTTTGCCCCCTTCCCCTCACAAAATAGGGGGAGGGGGAGAGGCCTACCCCCTTCAGATAATCCCCCCATACGATATAAAGAGTAGCCATACGGATTGCAAAGAATAGCCAACCGGGTTGGAAAGATTATCCATACGGTTTGTAAAGAATAAGGTAGGTTATTGAAAAGTTGATATAATCATCTGGTTTCCTATTATTTTATTTCTTGCTAAAAACAGAGAGAGTTGATAAGGTGATAAGTAAATAGGTTGATAAGTGGTAATTACTTATCATCTTATAACCTTATTAACTTATAAGCTTTAATTATATGAAAGAATTAGAAGGCAAAGGCGCGATTGTCACCGGCGGGAGCGTGGGTATCGGCGCATCTATTGCCCTGGATTTAGCCCGGAACGGCGCTAATGTGGCGATCAATTACCGCAAGCACGCTGACGAGGCCAATAAAATCGTGGAGGAAATCAAGAAGATGGGACGCAAAGGCCTGGCCATACAGGCCGATGTGGCTAAGTCCGCTGATGCCGAGAAGATGGTTCAGTCCGCGCTCAAGGAATTCGGGCGCCTGGATATCTTAGTCAATAACGCCGGCATCAACCAGGATTCGGTGGTCTGGAAGATGACCGAGGAGCAATGGGATAACGTGATGTCCATCAATCTCAAGGGCTGTTTTAATTATATCCACGCGGTCGTGCCGCTGTTCAAGACCCAGAATTCAGGCAAGATAATAAATATTACCTCTATCAACGGGTTGAGAGGTAAATTCGGCCAATCCAATTATTCCGCCTCCAAGGCCGGGATTATCGGGCTGACCAAGTCCGTGGCCCGGGAACTGGGCAAATTCAGCGTCAATGTCAATGCCGTGGCGCCCGGACTGATTGAGACCGATATGGTGGTCAATGCGCCGGAAGAGGTCAAGCAGAAGGCGCTGGCGGAAATCGTCCTGGGCCGAATCGGCAAGCCGGACGAGGTGGCTTGGGTCGTCTCATTCCTGGCTTCTGATAAGGCCAGGCATATTACCGGAGAAGTAATAAAGGTGGATGGAGGACAGTATATATAAAAGGTTACAAGAGGTTACCTGATGTTACATGAGGTTACAAGATGTTACAGCAACCTTCTGTAACCATTTGTAACTTAATGTAACTTCTTGTAACACCTGAAAGGTTGAACTATGGAATATAAGCATATCAAATATCAGTTTTCAGACGGCGTGGCCCGAATAACCCTGAATCATCCGCCTCTGAATGTCCTTAATATCGCAATGATGAAGGAGATTAATGGGGTGCTGGAAGGGCTGGCTAAAGAGCAGTATTTACCTGATGGTAAGGCAGGCCTGAAACTGCTGGTCTTTGACGCCGAGGGCAAGGCATTCTGCGCCGGGGTGGATGTGTCCGAGCACATCGGTTCTACCGCGATTGAGATGATAAAGGATTTCCACCAGATATTCCGGAACCTGATAGCCATCAACAAGCCGACCCTGGCTGTGGTGCAGGGCGCGGCCCTGGGTGGCGGGTGCGAACTGGCCATATTCTGTGATTTTATCATTGCCGCTGAGACCGCCAAATTCGGCCAGCCAGAGATTCAGGTCGGCGTATTCCCGCCCATTGCCTGTATGCTCCTGCCCCGGATTATCCCGCAGGCCAAAGCAATGGAACTGCTCCTGACCGGCGTGGTTATCGGAGCGCCTGAAGCCCTGTCCATCGGCTTGATAAATAAATCCGTGCCTGTGGATAAACTTAAAGAAGAAGAAAACAACTTCACCTCCAAGATAACCAACTTGAGCGCCGTGGTACTGGGTTACACCAAATTAGCCGCATTGAAGCAGCAACAGAGCGCATTCCTTGAGTATCTTACCGAAGTAGAAAACATCTATCTCAATCAATTGATGAAGACCGAGGACGCCCAGGAGGGCCTGAATGCGTTTCTGTCTAAGCGCAAACCGGTCTGGAAGAATAAATAAACCGGAACCATCCCGCTGGGGTGGAACTTCGCTGTCGCTTCGCAGATTACACAGATGGGCACTGATTAAAGAGGGGAGATAATATGGGAACATTAAAGATTAGAGTTAAGAAGCTTAAGATATCTCTGAAAATGGTACGGCAGGATGCGCGGGGATTCGCAGACCTTTTCCCAAGGGTGATAAAATGGTGTAATAACCCCAGAGATAAAGGCGACTATTATTTCTTTGAGACGACCGGCTCCGGCCCATTTCTATTAGGCGGAATTGTTGTTGATATCGGGCCGGTGGCATACGGTCCGTTTAGGCACGATAATATTATCTTTATTGAAGATATATATAATCCTAATGACAATCCTGATGTCATACGCCGTCTTATAAAGGAAGTAATCAAGTTTGCCAAGACAAAGAGATGCCAGCATATTAGAGGGTAGATTGACTATAAAGATAAGGTTACTCTGCAGGCAATGCGTGAACTCGGGTTCGCTATCGTTCCCATAGATGACCGTAAAGATAGAAGCAAGACAAACCAATATCTGGTGGTTAAATCACTATAAAACTACGGATTGACAAGGGATTGAGAAGATGAAAATAATAAGCAAAGGCGCCATAAAGCGGATTGTAGTTGTTGTTCTTGTCATTATTGTCGGTTATGTGATATTGAACCAATTCTGCTGCGTCATAGAGACCACGCCTTATATAGCGCCGAAACTGCCTTATCGTGAGTTCGTTCCCGCCAAGTCAGGTAAGGGCGAATTGTTCTTTGATGCCGAATCACAGGTGCTGATTATGGTTTTGAGGGGCAGTCCTGCGGAATTGGGCAGTCAGCAGGGGATTTTACTTAAGCCACAGTTAAATACACTCGTCAGCAACTATCTAAACCGTTTCCTGCATACCGAGACTGGAAAGGCCTATGCGAGACAGGCAATGGAGTCAATGAAGAAATATATTCCCAAGGAATATCTGGAAGAGATAGCTGAGATGAGCAAGGCATCAGGCGTTTCTTTAGATGATATCTTATTGTTGCACACTATTATTGACGAGCCGAAGTTTCCGATGTGCAGCGTTATAATTTCATCCGGTTTGGCCAGCAAGGATAAGCAGACCATATTTGGCCGGAACCTTGATTATCTTCCTTTGGGTATTGCCACGTATTATAATATGATAACCATATATCATCCGGACAATAAGAAATCATTTGCCTCAATCATCTGGCCGGGCTTTGCCGGGGTTCTTTCAGGAATCAACCAGGATGGACTGGCTATTGCGATGCTGGTGAGTTTAGACGGGACAGACAGCGATGATGGAATGCCGTCTGTTATTCTGTTACGCAAGATTATGGAGAATGCTTCAGATATAAACCAGGCAATAGAGGTAATAAAAAGCGCGGACCGGTCAGCGCCGATTAATCTTGCGATGGTCGATGCGAATAATCAGTCCGTGATTGCCGAGATTACCCACAATAGGGCGTCCTTACGCTATCCTGAAAAGGGATTGCTGTTTAGCACCAACTGGTTTGTTTCACCGGATATGAATCAGGTCAAGGGTGATAACCGGTATGTGGATATGGTTAGGATGGCGGATAAATATTACGGACAACTTGATATGGAAAAGGTTATTTCCGTTCTGCGTGCAGTTAAGATTGACAATATCAACCTGCAATCAATGGTGATATTCCCGAAGGAAAGGATACTGTATTTTGCATCCGGCTCAAGGAATGCGGCTAACGGATATTTCAGGAAGATAGACCTGAATAGATATTTAAAATAAGAGAGGGGGGATGTATGACAGAAGAAAATGCTGCTACACCAATGCCAAATCCGGCTGAACCGGCGGCTGCGCAACCAACGGCTTCAGACAAGATAGGGTGGATTCCTGATATCACCAAGACGGTTATTCTTAGCACCCTGTTGCTGGTGATTATATTTGATTATTTTATCTACCAGAGTTGGGGCCGGACGGACGGCCTGGGTTTGGGAGCCCTGATTCTGCTAGTCGCCGGTCTTATCTGGCTGATTGAGCGGCCGTCTTTTTCCATCGGCGGATTAATTTGCGAAGGTCTGTTGATTCTGCTGGCTGTCAGAAGCATCTGGCAGGCAAGCGCCTGGGGCTGGATAACGGCTTTTATACTTATCTTTATTTTTACCTCATCGCTGAAGATGTTCTCTTTGCATATCACGGAATTAGTCCATTCATTTTGCTGGACCGGCTTAAAACTGCCTCTTATATTGACCGGTTATGCCCGGACGATATTGAAGCTGAGTTCGCGATTCCCATTCTGGGGCGCGCGATTATTCCGGCTCGGTCTTATCTGGCTGATTCCAGCCGTAATCGTGCTGGTCTTTATCATCATCTTTGCCCTGGCTAATAGCGTTGTGGCATCCTGGATGACGAGTATCTGGGATTGGGTCTGGGAGCAATTATCCCATATCCTGGATTATTTCCCGTCCATCGGCCATATCTTCTTCTGGATATTCTCATTTATATCAGCCGTGATTTTACTGGCGCCCCAGAAACTCAAGCTTACCGTGCTGACGCCGATATTGGGCGATGATGAAGAGATGAAGCAGGGCTCGGCACTGCCGTTTACCGACTTATTGGCCGCCATTGCCATTAATACCCTTGTTGCGGTGAATCTGGTTTTCCTGCTCTATAACATTGTGGATTTTTCCTATCTCTGGATTAAGAAGGCGCTGCCGCAGGGATTAAGCTATTCCGAATATGCCCGGAGCGGAACATTATGGCTGACCCTGGCGCTGGCCTTGACCAGTCTGGTGTTGGGAGTGATTTTCATCAGGGACCTGAATTTCCACCGCCGCACCCGGCTGCTGAAGATACTGGCTTGGATTTGGGTGGCTCAGAACCTGATTATTGCGGTTGGGACATTTCATCGGCTGTTGATGTATATAGATTGTAACGGCCTAACCCGGATGCGCATTGTCGGCGCTTACGGCATCCTGCTGGTGGTCATCGGATTATTAATCGTGGCTTTGAAGATGCATCGGGTGAAGAGTTTTCTCTGGATGACCCGGCGTCATCTGCTGGCCTTTTCCCTGGGGCTTCTGGCATTGGTCATCACGCCGATGGATGTAGTGGTATTCAAATATAATGTCCATCTTATTTTACACGGTAATCCCCGCTCAGCGGTCCAGTTGATTGTCCAGCCCATCACGGCCGAGGGTATTCCGGCCCTGATTCCGCTGCTGGACTGTAAGGATGAAACTATCCGTAAGGGGGTGGCTGGTATTCTGCTCCGGGAGCAGGAAAATTTGCGGCAACTGCAGGATAAGGAACAGCGCTGGGTGGAGCGGGAACTGTCGCGCTTCAACGCCCTGAAGGAAATCAAATCAGTCCGGAGCACATTAGAGAAGATTATACCTGACGGGCAATGGCAAAAGGCGATTAATGATCTTAACGAGCATACCAAGAAATGGTATTAAAATGGTAACTTTTTCGGCGGCTCGGTTCCGGCCGGGGTAATCGGGGTAGAGGATTTTTCTATATTCACTTTGTCTGCCTTGTATTCGTGCAGGCGCTTGAAGTTAATCACGACAGAGGTTATGGCGTCATCCTTGGTCAGCATCCGGACCACCGGCATGCCTTTTACCACCCGGCCGAAGATGGTGTATTTGCCGTCCAGTTCTTCATTTTCTTTGTCACTTGTATAGATATAAAATCTGTAACTGTCTGAAGGCATCGGCTTACCTGAGGAAACGTCTGTGTCACGAATCATACCAAGCACGCCTTCCTTGTGCTTGATTTGGTTTTCCTCAAATGAGATAGCATAGTCCAGCGGCTCTTTCCGTCCCAGACACACGCCCAAGTCAGGCCTGATTTCATAGACCGCGGTGGGCGAATAGACGTTGGCTTGGATAATGGATATAAAATTAGCCACGGTATTAGGCGCGTCATCCTCGTAGAGTTCTATCTCAAGGTCACCCTTGGCGGTCATTATGGTCAGGCGGGGCAGATTCCTCTTCTGGGATATTTCAGCCAGCTGCTTGTTTAATTCGCCCTTGGCCCATTCTTCGTTGACCTTGAGCTGATTGAGCAGCTGGGTTACCTGCTCGGTGATAGGGTGCTTGGGGAATTTTTCCAGGATATAGTCGTATTCCTTTTTAGCTTCGTCAAATTTATTCTCGTTCAGGTAAATATTAGCCAATTTATACCTGATGAGCGGGGCGACCGGCGTCATGCCATAATTTTGGAGCATGCCTTTTAATTCTTCGGCATTATCAGACTTTTCCAGTTTATATGATGCCTCTTGGGTCATCTTGTCAAGCCGGTAATGGCGCCACCAGAGCAGTCCGGCAACCAGGCAGACGCTTAACAGGATAAAGAACAGCAGGTTTTGGTGGGTGTTGATAAAGGTGGATATCTTGGCCCAGAACGGAATCTGGATAATATCTTCCTTGCCAGGCGGCGGTTTATTGGGATATATCCTGGCCTCGCGGTTTGAGGGATTCTGTTTCTCTGTTGTCGGACTCATTTTCTGTCTTTCCGTGGTGGACTATTTCCCGTAACCCAGTTCAATGGTCAGGTGGGTCTCAGAGCCCTTCTGGTTAATGTTAATCAAACATTGTTCGTGGTTTTTCAGGAATCCGATAGTCAGAGAGGATTCTTTTGGATTAGGGTTATATGACCTGTTTTCCATCCAGTTGAATTTAGTCATCTGTTTACTGTAGAATTCCATGAGGTCTTCGGTTCGGGCGCTGCCGATATACTTGATTGAAGTGGTCCGGACGCTGCCGGTCACATAGGCCCATGATTTATCAGGGCGGTGCTCAAAGTTAGCCGGTACCGGCACATCCGGCGCCTGGTAGTTCTTTACCGATGGGGTGGTAACCTTGGTGGTCTTGGACGACTTATTGCCTAAAATACGGCAGGAAGAAATGCCCATTACCAATAGTCCGCTTAGCAATATGGTTCCGATAATCAATATTTTAGAGTTTTTCATATTTATCTCCTTTTACTCGCTGTTGGACTTTTGTCCTTACAGCGAGTTATCCCGATGTATCCCGCTTCGGCGGGACGAATGTCGGGATGATGTTATAATATCGGCTCTTTAGATACTATTCTTAAATACTAAATATATGAAGATATATCAAGAAAAATAGCCACAGATTTAACAGATTAAATTTTGGACTGTTAAAATCCGTCATCCGAGCGGGAACCGGCCGGCGGCTTTTGGGGTAGCAGCTTCTGGATATATTTACCGAGCATATCCACCTCGATATTGACCTTATCTCCGATTTTCTTAGCTCCGAGAATGGTAGATTTAAGAGTATGGGGAATCAGGCCGAGCGAAAACCGGTCGGAACGGATATCAAATGCGGTTAAACTCACGCCGTCAATGGCAATCGAGCCTTTTTCTATGATGGATTTGGCAGTTTCCGGCGGGCAGGTGATCTGTATCAGGCAATTTGAACCTGATTTTGTTATGGATGATACCTTGCCCACGGTATCAATATGCCCCTGGACAAAGTGTCCGCCAAAAGGGTCTCCGGACATTATCGCCAGTTCCGTATTGACCTTGTCGCCGGCTTTGAATGAACTCAGTGTTGTTCGTTTGACCGTCTCGGACATTACGTCAAAGGTAAAGGTGTTTTTATGGCTGGTCTTGGTGGTCACGGTCAGGCAGACGCCGTTAATGGCGATGCTGTCTCCGATTTTAACCTGTTTATCCATGGCAGGTATCTTGACGGTCAGTTGCAATAAAGAGCCTTTTTGGGCGGTCTTTATTATCTGGCCTATTTGCTGGACGATGCCTGTAAACATAACGGGTTGAATTTATTGCGTTTCAGGAATTTGCCGCTTCCTTTGGCGCCACAGAAAGCGTGTTTCTGGACAATGACCTGTCCGCTGGCAATGACACAGGAAATAGCGCCCTTGCCTTTGTATCCTTCAAAGGGGCAGTAGTCGACATCCTGGTGAAGTTTGATTTTCTTGATATGCAGTTTTAGGTTAGGGTTAAACACCACGATATCAGCATCGGCGCCTATGGCTATTTCTCCCTTTTTGGGATAGAGCCCGAACAGTTTGGCCGGCGCCGTGGCAAAGACGTCCACTAATTTATTGATATTAGTATTTTTGTCCTTTATGATTTCGTTGAATAACAGGTATAATCTGGTTTCCACGCCCGGTATGCCGTTGGGTATCTTGGAGAAGTCATTCAATCCCAGCGTCTTCTGCCCGTTAAAGTTGAAGGCGCAGTGGTCCGATGCCACCGTGTTAATGGCGCCGGCCTTGATGCCGTCCCAAAGGGCCGTGAGATTATATTTGCCCCGCAAGGGCGGAGACATCACGTATTTGGCGCCCTCAAATTCAGGCGGCAGGTTAACGCTGCCTTTGTCCCCTTTTATCAAGGGCGCATTCGGCGCTTCAGTATATTTGTCAATGGATAAAGTTAAGTATTGCGGGCAGGTCTCGGCGAATACCCTTTTATTTCCCAAGAGTGTTTTCTTAACATTCTTCAGTCCGCCTTCAGAACTCAAATGCACGATATAGAGGTTGCCGTTATTGTCCGATGCCAGTTTTATCGCCTGGGCTACGGCCTGTTCCTCCGAGTCAGCCGGCCGGCTCAAGGCGTGATAAAAGGGCGAGGTCTTGCCGTTGGCCAGGAGTTCCCTGGTTAATTTATCTATTTCTTCGCCGTTCTCGCAGTGGAGCATGGTCAGGAATCCGAGTTTGCCTGATTCGGCTAATATTCGACCGATGGCTTCCGGGCTGGACATCAAGCTGCCTTTATAAGCCATGAAGAGTTTAAATGAGGTAACGCCTTGGTTGATGATTTCCGGAATTTCCGAGATGGTATTGTCATTCACATCGGTCAGGGCGACGTGGAACGAGTAGTCAATCACAGCCTTAGATTCGGCTTTTTTGTGCCAGTTGTCAAGGGTTTGCTTAAGGGTCTCGCCTTTGTTCTGGATGGCGAAATCAATAAACG
The DNA here is from genome assembly GCA_016235865.1 of Planctomycetota bacterium. Taxonomy (NCBI): domain Bacteria; kingdom Pseudomonadati; phylum Planctomycetota; species Planctomycetota bacterium. The sequence goes on from JACRIK010000021.1 coordinate 190,593, forward strand.
TGGTGGTTCCGCCGCAGGCCGCGGCCACCGTGCCGGTGTAGAAATTATCGGCCGTGACCGTGCCGCCGAACGGCATATCAAAATGGGTGTGAACGTCGACTCCGCCGGGCAGGATGTATTGGCCCTTGGCGTCAATCACTTTGTCGGCCTCAAATTCGGGCAATAAATCAGCGCTGGCGGTCTTTGACTTGCGTTCTATCTTGGTGATAACGCCGTTTTCTATGGCGATATCCGCCTTAAATGCCTCGGCTGAGGTTACCACCGTGCCGTTGAGTATTTTTATCTTCATAATATAACCATATTTATCATAAAGGAGTTTATTGGTCAAGAAAACCTTGACTTAAGGGGTGCTAAAATTATATCCTGATTAAATAAATAAAGGATAGGAGGAATTAATGAAAGGTATCATATTAGCCGGCGGCAGCGGGACACGTCTTTATCCGGTGACACTCGGGGTTTGCAAACAGTTACTGCCGATTTATGACAAGCCGATGATTTACTACCCGTTATCGATTCTGATGTTTTCCGGCATACGGGAAATCCTGATTATATCAACACCACAGGATCTGCCTAGGTTTAAGACGGTGTTTAACGACGGCCGGCATCTGGGTCTTAACATCTCTTACCAGGAGCAAGCTCATCCCAATGGCATTGCTGAGTCATTTATATTGGGCCAGGAATTCATCGGTAAAGACGATGTCTGCCTGTTATTAGGCGATAATATATTTTACGGGCACAACTTCCTGACGCTCCTGAAAAAGACGGTTGAGGACGTGAAGACCAAACGCGGCGCTACCGTTTTCGGATATAATGTCCGTAATCCGCAGGCCTATGGAGTGGTGGATTTTGATGCCGCCGGTCGGGTGTTGTCGATAGAAGAGAAACCTAAACAGCCCAAATCCAACTATGCGGTCACCGGCCTCTACTTCTATGACAATGAAGTGGTCCGGATTGCCAAAAGCATAAAACCTTCCTGGAGAAACGAGCTGGAGATTACCGATGTTAATAAGGAATACCTGAAGAATAACAAACTGCGGGTAGAACTTCTGGGCCGAGGTGTGTCATGGCTTGATACCGGCACGCCCGAGGATTTACTGGATGCGGCCGAGTTCATCGCTATTTTAGAAAAACGGCAGGGATTGAAAGTCGCGTGTATAGAAGAAATAGCATATCAATTGGGATACATAGACAAGAAACAATTATTGGGATTGATAGAACCGCTCAAGAAAACCAGTTATGGCCAGTATCTTCAGAATATAGCCGATAAGTAGCGTATCTTCAATCAGGTGAGGGAGTTCACAGTGAGTAAATCTAATCCGAGCGCCGTTTATTTCACACCTACCGATAATAACGAGCCGACTGCTTCTGTCTCCTCTAAGCTGAAATCACTGTTCAGGAAGGCCGGATTTAATAAGCTGCTCAAGAAGGATGATTTCGTGGCGCTTAAGATGCACTTGGGCGAAGAGAAAAAGAAGAGTTTTATATCTCCAGTATTCGTCAAGGTGATTGTTGATATAGTCAAGGAAGCCAATGCCAAGCCGTTTGTTACCGATACCAACACCCTTTATGAAAGCCCGCGGGTTAATGCGGTGGACCATCTGGGACTGGCCGCCCGGCACGGGTTTTCCTATGAGAATCTGGGCTGTCCGGTCATTATTGCTGACGGGCTCATCGGCGAGAATCAGGTATCGGTCCCATTCCAGGGCGAGCGGATTCATATTGCCGGCCTGGCCAAGCGGGTTGATGTTATCCTTGCCCTGACCCATTGCACCGGTCATTTGCTGACCGGTTATGGCGGCGCTATAAAGAATATTGCCATGGGCCTGTCCGGACGGGGCGGCAAGTTGGACCAGCATTCTGGTGTCAAACCGGAGATTATCACCGGCGACTGCCAGGCCTGCGAGGTCTGCATCATCCACTGCCCGGCAGAGGCGATTACGCTTGTTAATGGTAAGGCGCATATTGATAAGGATATTTGTTATGGATGCGGCGAGTGCTTTGCTGTCTGTCCGCACAAGGCGGTCAAGGTTGACAAGTGGCATGCGACTTCTGACCGTATGCAGGCCAAGATGGCCCGCTATTGCGCCGGTATCCTCAAAGATAAAAGAGCCGGATTCATCAACTTTGCTACCACCATCACCAAGAATTGTGACTGCATTGATAAACCCGAAAAACCACTGTTGCCTGATTTGGGTATTCTGGCTTCCTCAGACCCGGTGGCGATTGACATGGCCAGCATTGATCTGATTAACCAGAAGGCGGAGAGAGATATTTTCCGGGAGGTCTGGCCTGAGATTGATTATACCATTCAGTTCAGGGAGTCGGAGAAACTAGGAGTCGGCAGCCGGGCTTATAAAATAGAATAAGATGAAAACCATATTAGCCATAATTATTATCCTCTTTAGCGGTTATATCTATGCGACTCCGACTGGAACTCAGGTTACGGACCTTGACGGCCGCGTCTTTGAAGGGGATGGAATAAGATTTGAGAATAACAATCAGGTGGTTTTGTTGTCAAAAGGAGTCACTCCAACCTCTTTCGCCTGCAATAATCTGGTCGGGATATCGTTTCATGGTAATCCGGTCACCCCGTCTATTCAAGCCGGGGCCGGGTTCCGGATAACCCTGGTCAATCAGGATGTTTTATACGGCGTGATTTCAGATACGGCCAAGAACGGATTTGCGGTTTATAACAGCATCCTGGGCAAGATAGTTCTTAACTTTGAGCAGATATCAGCCATTGAAAGGATGGAGGACAAGGAGCCGCTGTCATTGAAGATAATGGATGCGGTTCGGAAGACCGAGCGTGAGGACACGATATTCCTCCTTTCAGGCGATATGGACAGCGGGATTGTCATTTCGCTCACCCCGGAGAGCGTCAGCATCAGGTCAACGCTCTATAACCAGGACCGGACCTATAAGATGAAAGACGTTTGGGCCATTAACCTGTTCTCATTCCCGGCCGCGCCACAAAAGACAGCCGGTAATGATTTACCGGCCGTGGTGTATCTGGCGGATAATTCCAGGTTAAATGGCTCCATTAGTCAGTCTCTATCAGAACAAACGCTTGGTCTGGTTCAGGGAAAAGTTAATTATCAGATTCCGATTCAAGGCGTAAGTTTCATCTGTTTCAGGAACAGCCGCTGTATTTACCTGTCTGATTTAGAGCCGGCAGATGCCAAGGAATATATCTCACCTGATGATAAGTCCAGAACTTTCCTCTGGCATTATCAGAGAGACAGAGGGCTGTTCAGCCAGAAACCCATTTATCTGCAAGGGCGGAAGTATTCCAAGGGGTTGGCCGCGCACGCCAATTGCGAACTTACCTATAAATTAGATGGTTCATACCAGAAGTTCTTTGCCACTATCGGCTTGTCTAACGAGAGCGTCAAAGGCGAGAATGACGAGTTATCAGGCAGCGTCAGGTTTGTTATCTATACAGACGGCAAAAAGACATACGAGAGCGAGGTCTTCAGGAAAGACAGCCCGCCTAAAGACATGTCCCTTGATATCAGGAACGCCAAGGAAATCAGGCTGGTGGTGAGTGATGCCGGAGACGGTTATATATTAGACCGCGCCGCCTGGGCCTTGGCTCGTGTAATTAAATAAGAATCATTTCATAGCAGAATTTATATTGACAATGGATAAACGGCTTGATATTTTACTTGTATAAATACGGGCGGTTAGCTCATTAGAAACTGTTAGCGACAAAGGAGCGTTACAGTTTCTTATCCCGGCTTTATGTCGGGAGCGGAGGAATAACTTACGGGCGGTTAGCTCAGCGGAAGAGCATCTCGTTTACACCGAGGAGGTCAGGGGTTCAAATCCCTTACCGCCCACCATTTTCAGTCAGCTGGTCGGCCAGTCAATCGGTTGACCGGAAGACAGGCAGACCGGAAAACCGGCAGACATTCAACACGAACACTGCGCCTTGCGCCGGTCCTGTTCTATCTCCTTAAACATACTGTCCGATATCTTGGTCGGATAGACACCGGTAAAGCAGGCCGTGCAATATTTGTTATTCCCCTGGCTGCATGAGGATGCGAATTTCCTGATACTGACCGCCTTAGTTAGTCCGTTCAGGGTTTGGTAAATCAATTTATCTGCGCCGATTTCCTTGGCAATCTTATCCTCGTTTTTATTCCGAGCAATGAATTCGTTCTTGGTCTGCATATCAATGCCATAGACGCAGGGATACCTCAGGGGCGGGCAGGTCACGGCCAGATAGACCTCTTTGGCTCCGGCGTTTTTTACCAGATTGATTATCTCGCGTGAGGTCGTGCCCCGGACAATGCTGTCATCAACCAGAAGAACCTTCTTGCCGCTGATTTCGGCCCTGATGGGATTGAGTTTTTGCCGGACCGTGCTTTCCCGCGCTTCCTGCAAGGGCATAATGAAGGTCCGTCCGATATAGCGGTTCTTGACCAGTCCTTCGCGGAAGGGCAGTCCCAGTTTCTCGGCCATGGTCGTTGCGGCCGGCTTGGCGCTGTCCGGAACCGGCACCACGATATCGGCCTTGATATTCCGCTTGATGACCTCTTTGGCCAGTTCCTCGCCCAGCCGCAGCCGGGCTTCATAGACATTGATACCATCCATAACGGAATCCGGCCGGGCAAAATATATCCATTCAAAAATGCAAGGCGTATGGGCCTTCTTCATCAGGCGCTTGGAGAACAACTGGCGCTGGGCCTTGAAGAACGGTTCCTGTTCCTGGATGAAAATCGCCTCGCCCGGCATCACGTCGCGTTCCAGTTGATAGCCCAGGATATCCAGCGGCACGCTTTCCGAGGCAAAGGCGTAATTATCGTCCTTCCGGCCGAAGACCAGCGGCTTGATGCCCTGCGGGTCGCGGAAGGCAAACATTCCTTTATTGGCGATTATGCCCACCACCGAATAACTGCCCTGGACCTTCTTGAAGACAGCATGAACCGCCTTAAAAACCATTTCGGGAGAGAACTTGCGTAGATTATTATTTGCCAATTCATTGGCGAAGACATTCAGGATGGTCTCGACATCACAGCGGGAATTCAGATGGTAGAAACTGTCTTTCTCCAGCGCCTTTTTTAGTTCCGAGTAATTGGTGACGTTGCCGTTATGGGCCATGGCAATACCCAGCGGCACATTGATATAAAATGGCTGGGCATCCTCGGCATCACCGCCGCCGATAGTCGGATAGCGGGTATGGCCGATTCCCATATTACCATTCAAACGGGCGATATTCTTCTGGTTGAATATATTCTGGACCAGTCCGTTGCCCTTCTTGAGATGGAACTGCTGGTCGCAGGTGATGATGCCGGCCGCATCCTGGCCCCGGTGCTGTAATGCGCCTAAGCCGTTATAGAGCTCGCCGACAATGTTCCCAGAACCGCAAACACCTAATATTCCGCACATTAAATTGGTCTCCCTGTCTACCGGTCATCCGGTCTATCTGTCAGGCGGTCATTCGGTCTACCTGTCAATAGGTTGTCCGGTCTATCGGTCGGTCTGTCGACCGGTTATTTCTTCCTTAAATATCGCCTGAGTCCATCTATTAGTTTACGACAAAGCGTTGCGGTTTGATATATCCTGTCAAATTTATTCTGGTTAATATAGTTTTGGTCTAATGCGACGTATAAACATGATTGAATCTCAGAAGCGGAGTTTCTTGAATAGCCCAAATAGCGCAGGAAATCATTATCTCCGCCGCTATCAAATCCTTCGGCAATATTATTCATTGTAGAAATTGCTGACCCTGTTATCTGGTCTACCAGTCGCCTGTCTTTGGTAAAATTAGCGGCTATCTGGTAAACCATTTTTGTAAGTTCCCTGGCTTTCTTCCAGCACTCTAAATCTTCGAATCTATTTACTTTCATTATGCAGTCATCCTGTCTATCGGTCTCCCTGTCTGTCTGTTAACCGGCTAACCGGCCGACTGTTAGACCGACCCACCGACTGGCCGACCGGCTGACTGGTTGACCGGCCGACTGTCCTATCCGCCACTCAAGCCGACCACCACCAGCACCAGGGCGCAGATGGTGATGGCCACGGTGGCCGTAATCGCCGCGGTATTCATCAGCCAGCCGCTCCGGTATTCGCCCATCAGCTTCTTCTTGTTAATCAGGATGAGCATAATGATTAACACCGGCGGCAGCAGCAACCCGTTCAGGGTCTGCGAGATAATCATTATCCAAATCAGTGAAATCTTCGGAATCAACACTATAACGGTTCCGATAATCAATTGCAAGGTAAATATGCCGTAAAATTGGGGCGCTTCTATGAATCGTTTGGAGACGCCGCTCTCCCAGCCGAATATTTCGCAGACCGAGAACGAGGTGGACAGGGGCAGGATGATGCCGGCGCCGATTGAGGCAATCAATAACCCGATGGCAAACAGGTAGGTAGTGTAACTCCCGCCCAGCGGAGACAATGCCAGTGCCACGTCTTCCGCGCTCCGGACTCCGCTTCCGCCCTTACCGTGCAGGCACGAGGCGGTCACGATAATAAAGAATATCACCAGCCCGACGCTCAGGCCCGAGAACAGCGCCTCCCACCTGAAATACTTGTAATTGGAAATGGTGATGCCCTTTTCCACCACGCTGGACTGGTGATAGAAGACCATCCAGGGCGCCAGGGTGGTGCCGATTAAGGCCACCATCAGCATCAGGAACTTATGGTCGAAACTGAATGACGGCGTGATGACCGCCTGTCTGACCTCGGCCCAATCCACCGGCGCCAGGAATCCGGCCACGATATAACACCCGTAGAACAGGATGCCGACCAGGAAGACCTTCTCAAACCGCTTATAGTTGGCCTTGATGGTCAGAATCCACAGGGCCGCGACTATCATCGGCACGGACAGGTATTTATTGGACAGATAATTGATATTTAAGAGCGTCATAGCCGCGGCAATGCCGGCGATATTGGAGGCCGCGTTGGCAATGCCGGCGATGAACTTTCCGACCATGATGTAGAACGAGGCCTTGACCCCGAAGTTTTCTCTGATGAGGTCTGATAAACCCTTGCCGGTGACCGCGCCTAATCGTCCGCTCATATCCTGGTAGAGCAATAAAATAGCCACTACCGGAATCACCATCCAGAGCATGCCCAGCCCGAAATCAATCCCGGCTACGGAATAGGTGGTGATACCGCCGGCATCGTTGCCGAAATTGCCGGTAATCAAACCCGGGCCCATTAGGGACAGGACGATTAAGAAACTTGCCCAGAAGCCTTTCTTACTCGCTGTTAACGACGAAGGAGTGTTACAGCGAGTTAGACCCGCCTCTGGCGGGTTCTGGTTGCCAGTTTGCACCGGTGGGGTAGCTTCACCTTGCGAAGTGGTTGGAACATTATTCATGTTTTCTGTCTATCTGTCTGCCTGTCTTCCGGTTCGCCTGTCGACTGGCTGACCATCATCCTATCTTCACCAGCCAGACACCGCCGATAATCAGTCCGGCGCCGAGAATCCGAAACAGAGTCGCCTGTTCACCCAGGATTAATATGCCCAGCAGGGCAGTAACTAACGGATAGGTGGCTGAAATCGGGATAATCTTTGAGGTAGCGCCTAATTTCAGCGCCCCGAAATAGGTCAGCATGGCCAGGAAACCGGCAATCAGTCCGGTAGCCGCGAACAGGAGCATGGTCTTGGGCGGGGTGGACAGGACTTCCCTGGTCTTGCCCATTACGATTACAGTGATGAAAACCGCGATGATGATGGCCAGGTTCCTGAATGCCAGTCCGACTATGGGCGAGGTGGTTTCCAGCCCCTTCTTTTCCATTATTGGCGTAGTGCCCCAGAGTATGGCGGTCAGAATCAGAAGTATGACAATATTTAGCTGCATTGTTTTAGTCGTTAAGTTTGCCGGTTTTCCTGTCTACCGGTCAACCGGCCGACTGACTGACCGGAAGACCGAATATAAATGTTTTGTTCGGTAAAAGCAAGAAATTTAACAACTGGATTAAACGGATTAATCAGATTAATTAAATCAGTTAAATCTGCTAAATCCTGTTGTTTATACTTTCCTATACGGGGAGAAATAATAACCCGAATAATCAAGAATAAACATTGCTTGGAAAAGAGCAAAATGGCCCTGTCCCCCGAACTCTACTGAGACCGCGTTAGCGAATGCTTTCGGGGGACTGGTCGGGAGTACGCCAAAGGCGCACGCACCGGGCTCTAAGCGTTAGCGTGACTCCGAGTACCTACTGGAACGCAGGTCAACAGGATGGTGGTAAATTCGGGCGGGGGCGGATTTAATTTGCATTCATTCCGGAAAGTGGTATGATATCATTAAATTCGTACGTGTCCCCAGATTACCCAGATTACCAAAAACGATTATGGTGGAAGAAACAATCAGGAATCTTCCGGTTACTTTTGGTATTTCTGATATAGAACGTGTATGTCCGGCCGTGAGCCGCGATATGATTAGAAATGTTCTAAACCGTATGCGTCGAGAAGGGTATCTAACCTGCAAAGGAACCGGCCGGCGGGCGCTTTGGGAGAAACGTGGTAATAAACCCCCTAAACGTGGTAGTAAACGTGGTAATAACTAATTAAGCATTCGGCAGTTAATGACGGAAGAAACCTTGCCCGGCAAAGAGCAAAATGATAGGATGGAATTAAATGGCGTCACCGGAATACCGGAGCGGCGATAGAGAAGAAGATGGCCGGTGAAATCTGGGAGCAGTTAAAGGACGGAACCCTGACCAATGCGGCTAACCTGACTAACCAGGACCAGGTTAATTCATTGTGTAATTGGCTGATTAAATTATAGGGGAATAATCGGCGTCACCGGAATTACAAGGAATGTGTTTCGGGGAAGATAAGATATATACTGGAGATTATAAATGAATACAGATATTCTTACTGCTTTGATTGGCGCAGGAGGCACTATTATTGGAGCAATTATAGGTGCTCTTTTGGCCAGAACTGATTTTTTTGACAGATTATTTAAGGGAAGTAAGTTTTTGAGTTTAGTGGGGAAATGGAAATCTACTTGGGAAGATTATAATTATCCAAACAATGCTTATAAAGAATTATTAGTTATTGAACGTCAAAAAGGATCAAATATTTATGGATATATAACCATGGAGGATAAACCAGACAAGAAATGGAATTTTGAAGGTAATTTTAGCGGACGTTTCTTGCAGTTATTCTATTTTCCATCTAAAGAAGCAGAAGATAAACTCTTTCTTGATTATGGTTGTTACTTCTTTGAAATGCAAGGTAACGGAGCTTTTAAAGGATACTCTATAGGCTTTGATTATGAAGCAAATAGTATGGGCGTTTCAACGCATAGAATTGAAAGAATTAGATAGCACGAAAGATTCGGAGAATGCAGTTTTATCTTAATTATACCGAAGAAAATATTAATTCGAAATTCGGAGGAAAGTGTATTGTGTCCCCGGAATTTACAGTCAAATGAAGCGTCAGAAATTGTCCGAATATCTTGACCGTATCAAATCAGCCCTGGACCAGCAGGACTATAACAATGCGAAACGAATAGGCGAAACGGCCCTGAAAAAACTCCGTACCCTCTCTTATTCTTCTCTGGATAAATACCAGTTGTATGTAAATTTAGGAGGCGTTTATTATCATCTGGCGGAATATTCCCGTTCTTTGGACATTTTTTACCGGGCTTATCTGGTATCAGTAAGGTTTTCTCTTTCGGAGACAAGGATTATTTATGCCTCATTTGGTATGGGGCATAATCTTCTTATGATGAGAAATCTTGACCTGGCCTTAGCCCAGTTCCAGAAGGTGGAACAGTACTATAAAAAATATGGTGATAAGATATTTCCGATGGATGCTCAACGTGATGCGTGGACTCTGCTTATGATTGGGCATTGCTATCTTGGTAAAAACGAATTAGAAAAGGTAAGTGATGTTATTGAAAACAGATTGTCTTCTCGCGAGATTATTCTCTTATCTAAAGAAGCTCTTGCGGATTATAACCAGCTCAGAGGTGGGTATTTGATTGCCATAAATGAATACAAGCAAGCTCGTGAATCATTACGGGAATGTATTAAACTCGGTGAACAATTTAACCTTCCTACAAGAATACTGGACGCCAAAAGCTATTTGGCTGTAATTAACCTTCTGGAAAATAAGATAGATGATGCCATTAAAACATTACTGGAAAACCTGAGAGATGCCAGGCGTCTGAAATTCAATAACTTCATTTGCGAATCAGGACTTCTTTTGAGTAAGTGCTATTTGCTTAAAGGTCTGCCTGACAAGTCCGCATCTATAGAGGAGCGTATCAAACCCATCCTGGCAAAATTAGATACGGTTTGGCTCTATGAAAAGATCCGTGAATTTGAGAAACTCTATCGCCAGTTGAAATTGCCCAGGCAATCGCAACCCATCCCAGCGATTTTGGTCAATGCATTGAGTCGCCGTCATGAAACCTCGCCTTATAAATGGAGTATCATTGGTAACTCTGCGGCGATGCAAGAGGTATTTCAGCTAATAGAAAAGATTGCCCCGACGGATTTGCCGATATTAATCCAGGGCGAGACCGGCACCGGCAAGGAACTGATTGCCCAGGCGATTCACGCCAATAGCCCACGTTCAGCCAAGACCTTCCTGGCATTTAATTGCGGGGCGATACCGGAGTCGCTTCTGGAAAGCGCGCTCTTTGGCCATACCAAGGGCGCCTTTACCGGCGCGGAAGAAGACAAAAAAGGTTATATTGAACTGGCCTCTGGCGGCACGCTCTTTATAGACGAGATTAGCAGTATGTCAGGCGGGATGCAGCAGAAACTCCTGCGGGTCCTGGAGGAGAATCTGGTCTGGCGGATTTGCGCTCAGAAACAGATAGCCGTCAACACCCGTTTCATCTTTGCCAGCAACCAGGACATAAAGCAAATGGTTAAGCAGAAGTTATTTAGGGAAGACCTGTTTTACCGGATTAATACTATTATTGTTAATCTGCCGACTTTAAGAGAACGGAAAGAGGATGTGCCGTTATTGATAGAACACTTCCTTAAGAAATACCACCCCTCACCCCAATCAATCAAATCCCCCCATCCCCCTTTTGCAAAGGGGGAGAAAGGGGGATTAGAAATAAGGGGAGATTTTATTCCCGAAGTATCGCAAGACGCCCTCCGTCTCCTCACCGCCTATTCCTGGCCCGGCAATATCCGCGAACTGGAAAACGAGATAAAACGTATCTGTGTATTACACCCGAATACAAATCTTATTATTAAACCAATGTTGTCCGATATCATCCGCAATTATTCGGCTGATGAAACCCAGTTGCCTGCCCGACCATCAGGCGGTGCCGGCGCAACCCTTAAGGAATTAACCTGCGCCTTCCAAAGAAATATGATTATCCAAACCATTAAAAAATGTAATGGCCGTATTACACATGCGGCCCGCTTACTTGGGTTCACTCGTCCCCATCTGCATGAAAAAATGAGGCAACTAAATATCCCATCCGGCAAAAGTAATAAAAACCTGTCAGTGTAAGATTTTCCTGACACCCAATCCTAAAATCTCATTATTCCCGTCTTTGACGATATTCCCTAACTCATTGATAAGCAAGGTAATAAGAAATCTTTATTGAATCTGTAAGTCCTCATCCATCTGGCACGATATTTGCATATATATAGGTAAGATTAACCGTGTAAAAACATAAGCAGGAGGTTGTATGAGAAACAGCGCAATAATAGCGGCCCTATTTCTGGTGGCCTTTGTCACCACCTTTAACTACGGCGGCTGCGGCTCCAGCAGCGGCGTCAGCGGCTCCAGCGTCCCGGCAGACCGGCCGCCGGTATTAACCTCGCCCGACGATAAGAATGTCAATGAAAATACCTTGCTGTCATTCACTCTCTCCGCGTCAGACCCGGACGGCGATACGATTGCCTATTCAATGGTCGGAACGCCCACCGGCTCGGTCTTAAACCCATCCACCGGCGCATTCTCCTGGACCCCGTCCTATACCCAATCCGGCAGTTATCCGGTCACCTTTACCGCAACAGCCAATAGTTTAGCTGACTCCAAGCCGATTACTATTATAGTAAGCAATGTCAACCGGCCGCCGGTTCTGGCCGCCGTGGGCAATCAGACGGTGAATGAAGCCGTGCTATTAACATTTACCGTCTCAGCCGCTGACCCGGATGGCGATACGATTACTTATTCAATGGCTGGCACACCAACCGGCTCAACCCTGAATTCATCTTCTGGCGTATTCTCCTGGACGCCCGGCTATGCCCAGACCGGCAATTATAATGTCACCTTCCGGGCCGAGGATGTCTCTGGCGCCTTTGACGACGAAACCATCACCATCTCGGTTGGCGATGTCAACCGACCGCCGGTCCTGGCCGCCATCGGCAACCAGGCCGTAAATGAGGGCACGACATTAACATTTACCGTCTCTGCCACTGACCCGGATGCGGACACCATGACCTACTCGGCCAGCGGCTTACCATCTGGAGCTGTTTTTACCCCGACTACCGGCGTCTTCTCTTGGACTCCCAACTATACCCAGGCAGGTATATATAACAGTGTTACCTTCACGGTCACGGACAGCGGCGCTCCCAATCTGGCTGACAGCGAAACCATAACCATCTCGGTAAATAATACGGATAGGCCGCCGGTATTAACCGCGCCGGGCAATCAGGCCGTAGATGAGAATAGCAATCTGTTATTCACCCTTTCCGCATCAGACCCGGACGGCGATACGATTGCCTATTCAATGGCTGGAACGCCGACCGGAGCCGCTTTAAATGCCGGCACAGGCGACTTCGCTTGGATGCCTGATTATACTCAAGCAGGTGATTATGTCGTCACCTTTACGGCCACCTCAAACAGTTTATCCGACTCCAAAGCCATAACCATCCTGGTCAATAATATCAACAGGACTCCTGTCCTGGCCGCCATCGGAAACCAGGCCGTCAATGAAGGCGCGCTATTAACATTTACCGTCTCTGCTACTGACCCGGATAACGACACCCTGACCTACTCGGCCACCGGCTTACCCGGCGGCGCAACCCTGAATTCATCTACCGGCGCATTCTCCTGGATGCCCAACTATATCCAGTCCGGTGATTATAATGTAACTTTCCGGGCCACGGATACCGGCGCATTGTTTGATGAAGAAGCCATCACTATTACGGTGACTGATGTGCCGGGCGCCGTCACGCTCTTCGTAACCAACAACGGGGGCGGCGCGGTCTCCTCATCCCCGGCCGGCATCTCCGGCAACGCCAGCACCAGCGCCGGATTCATCCCGGGCACGGTCGTCACACTGACCGCGGTCGCGGACGCCAATTACGGCTTCATTGGCTGGACCGGCGCATATACCGGCGCCGGCGACTGCGTTCTCACGATGACCGCGGACACCAGCGTCACCGCCACCTTTACACCCCTTATTGTTGTGTCATTAGTCCCGGCCCGGACATCGGGCGTCGCGCCCCTGGCCGTCTTCTTTGACGCCTCATCCACCACGGCTGTCGCGACCACCCGTCCGTTCCACGACCTGGAATACCGCTGGGATTTCGGCGACCCGCTTGGCTCACCGGTCAGCGGCACCACCTGGGCCACCGGCAGTAATCCGGGCGTCAACAGCCGCAATGAAGCCACCGGTCCGGTCGTGGCGCACGTCTTTGAAAGGCCCGGCACATACACAATCAACCTGACCGCGTTTGACGGCACCAACACCGCGGTCGCCAATACGACTATCACGGTCCAAGACCCTGATGTAATCTTTGCCGGCACAAATACTATTTGCATCGGCGCGACAGTCACTCCGACACCGGGAGTTGACGGCTGTCCAGACGGAGCTTTCACAGTTATGCAGCCAAACTTTGCCACGGCCATCACCACCTACGCAACCACGGGAAAAAGAGTGCTGTTCAGGAGGGGAGATACGTTCACTTCCACGGCATCTGGTGCACTAACCAGTAACGGGCCAGGAATCGTGGGGGCGTTTGGCGCTGGTGCGTCGCCCATTGTGCGAATGACGAACAATACTGTGATATTAGCTTTATCCAACAGAAGCACCCCGGGCATCGGCGACTGGCGCGTGATGGACCTGGAGTTTGATGGTCTGTCAACGCTTCTTTCAGAAGGGGTCAGGACCCAAGGGGGTATAAATCAGGTCACTCTCCTGCGATTGAATATGCACGACATACACGATGGCTTTGGGTTTACTGCTACCATATTGGATTCTCAGAATGGCAACGGCTATCCCGGCCACAAGACGTATGACCAGATTGCCATAGTTGATTCATCTGTTGTGCGCATAGTCGGCACAACCGGCGGGGTTGGATTCGCCGGGTCCGGGAAGCATTTCGCGATGCTGGGGAATTTTGGAGATGACGCCATATTAGGCGAGCACGTGGTGCGGCTTTTTTACCTGTATAAAGCCGTAGTCAGCAACAACACGCTCAGCAGGCAGGCGTCGACCAAGGGGGTCATCAAGATGCACGGCCCGACCTGGACACCATCTACGGATTACCATACCGACCCGCCCCCGACAGGGGTAGAAGGCGAGACGGGCGGATATACCGAATTAGTCGTTCTTTCCGACAACAAATTTGTGGGGATGTCTAACGCTGTCTACACGGTTAATATGGCCGCCCAGGACTCTTACAAAGACGAACGGCTGAGAAATATCATTGTTGAACGCAATTGGTGGCCCAAGCCGATTGATATAACAAATAGCGTTGTCAAGGCACTCGCGGTCGATGCCGACGAGGTTACTATCCGGAATAATATCTGCGCAATATCTAGTGGTGGTTTTGTCCTGGTGCGCGGCACCCCAGGCAGTCCAACAGACATTATAACACCTCCTCCGACTAACGTTCGCGTGTATAACAATACCATCTACAGCAATAGACCCACCTCTGTCGGATACTTTATTGCTGTTGATATCAGAGCACCGTCTACGAATGTCACCGTGTATAACAATTTGGCCTATGCTCCATACGTTAGAACTGACTCATGGGCTACGAATATGGTTATCGATGCCGGCACAGGCACTATTACAGCGGCCAACTCTACAAACTTCCAAATAAAAAACACCTTCCCCGGATGGTTCAGCGCCACGCCGGATGTTCCAACGGACTTTATGCTGATGGGTGGCAGTTACGCCATCGGAGTCGGCGCGTTGGTCCCGGTCTGGTCCGATTTCTTCCGCACGCCCAGGCCGCAGGGCAGTATGGATATGGGCGCCGTCAAAGCGCCGTAAATGTTCCCCTCACCCTTCCCTCTCCCCATTGGGGAGAGGATAGGTGAGGGGGTATAAAGTCATTATGCTGATGAATGAAAGGTTAATAGGATATGGATATGCTGGAAATTAACTCAGCGGAATTACCCGGCGATATGGCGGTGACGCGTTTTGACGGGGAGCCGAACGGCACGACATTTATAGATTTGGAAAACTTCCGGCACGCGAAAGGCGTCAATGCCGCAGTAAAGAAATTTACCAATGATATGAAAAGCGGGACGTCTTTCTCAGAGTGTAAACTTGTCCATTACCTGGGCTCAAAGATATAAGCCCGGTTTGTCGAGGGAGGTGAAAACTTCACTGGGGGCTGGGAAAGTTTCACTGAAGGCATTGAAGGTTTTACGAGGGCAGTGATGGTTTCACTGAAGGCGGTGAAAACCTTACTGAGGGCGGTGAGAGTTTCACTGAGGGCGTGGAAAACTTTACTGAAGGCGGGGAAAGTTTCACTGAGGGCAGAGTAAGTTCATTGAGGGCGGTGAAGATTTCATTGAGGGCGGTGAAGATTTCACTGAGGGCGGTGAAAGTTTCACTGAAGGCGGTGTGTTATTTATATAACATCTTTAATTTTAATAACTTATAGTAAATCCTGATTTCTAATCCCTTTCTTTCCCCCTTTGCAAAAGGGGGATTAAGGGGGATTTAATAGGTTGATACCAAAATCGGGATAGGAGGTGTAAAATGCCAGGAAGAGATTATATACCGTACTCAGACGCGGAGTTTGACGAGTGGTTGCGCAATTTCAGCGCCAATATCGGCCCGATCGGCACAACTCTCGGACTGCCGGCGGCCAAGGTTACCGCGGCCGTTAACGCCTATCCGGCCTGGCAGGTCAAATATGTGGCGCACCAGGCCGCCCAGGATGCCGCTCGGTCCGCGGCCGAGGACAAGGATGCCGGACGCGATACGGCCAAGGATACGGTTCGGGAAGTGGCCGGAATGGCCCAGAAAAGCCGGGACCTGACCGACGGGCAAAGAGAGACCCTGCGCATCACCGTGTGGGATACGAATCCGACCCCGATTCCGCCGGACTATGTGCTGAATCTGGCGCCGCCTAACCTGATTCTGGACTGGCATCAGCGCGGGCAGGTCACGGTCCATTTCGGCGTCAACCCGTCCAACGAGAAACTCAACGCCAAACCCAAAGACATTGCGGCGGCCAGAATCTCGTATCGGATAGAAAGCGGGCCGTGGACATTCGTGGCCGACGACACCAACAGCCCCTATCTGCATAATCTGGCCATCACCGAGCCACAGAACGTGGAATACCGGGCTCAGTGGATTGACAAGAAACAACGCGTCGGTCCTTACAGCGAAACGGCTAAGTGCACGGTATCACCATAGTACGAATTAAATCCCCCCAGCCCCCCTTTTTCAAAGGGGGGTAAAGGGGGATTTGGAGAGATTATTTTTATGCCATTATTACCTAATGAGGTCAAGACCGAACACATCGCTAACGGCGCAGTGACCACGCCGAAGATAGGCGATGCCCAGGTGGCTACTGCCAAACTACAGGATGACTGTATTACCACAGTGAAGATAGCCAATGCGTCTGTCACCCGCGACAAAATCGGCGAGAAACAGGTCAGTACTTCCCGCTTGAAGGATGCCAGTGTCACCACGCCTAAAATTGCATCTGCGGCTGTAGATAGCAGTAAGCTGGCAGTAAGCAGCGTCATCACTGAAAAGATTTCCAATGCGTCAGTTACTACGGATAAGATTGCACCTGGCGCGGTAATCAGTAGTAAGTTGGCAACAGATAGCGTGACTACTGAAAAGATTGTTTTCGGGGCAGTAACCGGTCCCAAAATCGGCCCAGGTGCAGTCACGGCAGAAAAACTGGGCGCTAACGCTGTCACCACCGAGAAGATTGCCAATGGCGCAATAACCCAGGCCAAGTTATCATTTACCCCGCCTTCAGTAGCAAGGCCTATCACGCCTGCGGTGACAACCGATGAAATTGCCGATGCCTCAATAATCGCCCAGAAGATTGCATCCAGCGCAATTACTGCCGCTAAACTTGCGACAAGCGCAGTAGAGACCGCCAAGATTGCCAACAAGGCCGTGACCGGCGCTAAAATCAAGGATTACGACATCGGCTATACCCAGATTGCATCCAACAGCATCAACCGCGAGAAGATTATCAACGGGGAAGTCATAACCGATAAGCTCGCAGACGGCGCGGTGACCGCCGAGAAATTAGCGCCGGGCGTTGGTGGCGGTGATAGATTCGTCTGGGGCGCGGAGGGACAGTCAGGTAATCCCCGCAGTTCGGCTGATGTGCTTTACTTAACCAGTATTAGCGCGGATATTCCTTACACAACCTTTGACCTTTCGGTCTGGGTTCCGGCTAATGCCAAGGCAGTGCTCCTGCAACTGGGCATCTTCAATCAGGCGTTTACATCAGGTCGGGCGTTCTTCCGGGTGCGAACTAATGCTGACCAGCGGGATGCGCTCGGCGTCGGGATGGCGCCCGGACAGAATTCTATGATGGCCAATAGCGGAATCGTGCCGCTGGTCGTAGGCACCGGGCCGAGGACGATTGAGTACACTCTGGAATCAGTCGGCGGGCCGTGGATTGCGACTTTTACGATGTGGATTACGGTCGTTGGCTACATTATGTAATAAAAAACCCCCTCACCCTTTCCCTCTCCCCAGCGGGGAGAGGATAGGAGAGGGGGATTTACTTTTATGTCTACCCAATAATCCCGTCATTCGACGGGATAATAGGCAGTCCCTACGGGACTCCCTTCGGTCGTAACGCCCGTACGGACTAACTACCCGATAATCGGCGGCATGGCCAGCGCCGGATGCCCGGTTTTCTGCAGGTGCGCAATCACTTCTTCTTCAGTAGTCGCCGTTGTTTCGTCCGCCATCATTTCCAGCAGTCCCGGCACGCCTTCTTCCGCGGCCCGCTTGTTAATCAGGTCCTTGAGTTCTTCCTTGAGGATTTTGGGCAGCCAGACCAGCCGCTTGATGCCGCCTTCGGCCAGGAGGAATTTCTTGCTGACGATATAACGTTTGCCGTGCCCGACAAATCCGGGTATCTGCTGTCCGCCGCCGACCGTGCCGGCCAGGGTGGAGAACTTCATTCCGGACGGCGTCATCCCGGCGAATTCCCGGCTGACGGTCATTACGCCGTTGGCGCCGGGCAGGACCGCGGCAATGCATTCAAAGCATCCGCACGAGGTCATCGGGTCGTTCATAATGCTGTAGGCGCTCATGGCCTGGATGGCCTTGCGCGACGCTTGGGCGATGAATTCGTTACAGCCGGTCCATTGTCCGTTGAGCGCGTTAATCACGTCGCCCTTGGGTACCGGCTGGTTCGGCCCGCGCGGATTAATCTCAAACGCCGCTTTGCAGGTGAACCAGTTATACGAGCCGCATAAGCCGGTCCGCTCCGGTGAGACCACGCAGACGTGGGTCGGCGCGAAACTCTGGCAGAGCAGGCAGGAATAAAATGTGTCGGTTGATTCGTCGGTCATCGAGCCGACCCGTTCGTCCCGTTTACTATAGACCGCCCGGGCTACATCGCGCATCTTCAAGACGTCCGCTTCCTTGGTGTATATCTTGACCTGGACCTTGTCCACGATGGAGGCGAATTCGTTGTGGAACTGGGCGTGGATAATCGTGCCGATGTGGGCCAGTTTAAAACCCTTGGCCTTGGCTTCCTTGCTGATGCGAATCCAGATAATTTCGCGCTGGCCCATGTGGAATACGCCCTGGGCCTCGTTGATGAAGTTGTGCAAGCGCCGCTCCAGAATCGGCTCGAAGTCGGCCTGCATCTTGCGGCCGGAAACCTCGGCGACAATGCCGATGGGCAGCATGGTGCCTTCCTTGATGTCGGTTATTTCCGGGCCGATTATTTCTATTTTATTGTCGGTAACTTCGTTGGCGTCCTTGGTAGTGACGAATTCAAATGCCGGGGTTTTATTACCGCCCATTTCCACGTAGGTGTCCTCGCCCCGAATCCGTTCGCCTTCAAATGCCGCACCGTAAGAAACCGGGATGGGTATCTTGGCAATATGGAGTTTTAATCCTCTGACTTCAATGGCTTTGGCAATCATCTTATCAGCCGGCACCGGCGAGACTACGTGTTCGTAGGTGCAAACGCCGGTGGGCAGGATTTGCCCAATGTCGGTTTCGGAGATGGCCGGGAATCCGTAATTGATAACGCCGGCGGCCTGGGCGTGCTTTTCATCATCCACCTCGCCGAATGCCAGGACGAATGCGAATATGCGGTTTTTGTTGTATTTCAGGATGCGTTGGTAATCGCCGGGCTTGACGCCGCCGAATGCCAGGGCGGCTCTGGTGGCAAATCCGACCGCGTGGATGGCCGCGGTTGAATCGTTGCCCAGCGGCACTAATCGCGTTTCCCAGCCCATCTGGACTCCGGCCTCGCGCAGTTGGCCGGCCATGCTTTTTCCATTATTGCCGGCCGCCAGGAATACATACAGGTTTTTCTCCTGAAGCTCCCGGGCTATTTTTACGGCGACTTCGGTAGATGGGCAGACGCCGACGCAGGCCGCAAAGCCCGGGGCGCTTCCGTCCACGAATTCCACGCCGCGTTTTCTCATGATAATATCATCAGCCGCGCCCAGCCAGAAATCGCCTTCTTCCGGGCAGTTCTCGCCGACCACGTAGGGCAGCGGGTCCTGGAGGTATTTTAATGCCTCAATAATCTCGTCCGCAAAGAGCGTGGCCATCCCGGCGTCAAGGGTGTGGCCCAGATAGGGCACCCAGTGCTTTTCATCCGGCACCGGATGGAGCAGTTTCTGGGCTTCCTGGAGCAGCTCGGTCAACTGGCCGACCTTGGCGATATTCATTCCCAGTATGCCGTGTGAAATCGGCAGGTAATAGCCGGTGTTAGGAAATTCCACCTTCTTATCGGCGCCGTGTTTCTTTAATGCTTCGCTGAGTTCTTTCTCGGCCCGGGCGACTAATTTGTGCGCGCCCCGGATAGCTTTAGTAGCGATTATTTTGGACATAAATTAAACTCCTTCTAAATTATTTAGTGAGTGCAATAATCAGTATATACACGATTAAGAGAAGTGTCCATATCCAAGCAATAACAGTTCCTATAATAGCCAATGTTTTTCTTGGGAATGGTTCTCTGTTTATCAGGAGAAAAATAAGCCCGTAGATAGCAACTATTGGAGCCCCACAACCAAGTAAACCGCCTATAAAAATTGTCCATGTATTTTTTAGTTGTCTATCTCTTCTTAAAACATTAGCCATGGCCTGTTCCATGACTTCTTTTTGTTGATTATTTTCTTCTATCATATCTTTTATACTGTCAAATCTCTCCGGGCATCCATATCATAAAGTTTGCGCTCCTGCGCCTTCTGGATACCGAGGGCTTCGCGCTTCTTGTTGATATGGTCAATAATCATGGCGGCCATCTTGCCGGCATCCGGCTCAAACGCCCACTTGCCTTTATATATCTTTTCGTATTCTTCAAATATGTATTTGGTCATGGTCGGGCTGCCCATGGTCGGCCAGGTGGCGCCGAAGACAACCAGCGCGCCTGAGGTGACAAAGTATTGGCCGATGGCAATGGCCTTTTCACTCATCCATTCCGGAGCGCAGCCGGCTACCGGCAGGTCAGACAGGTCTGTTCCTAACCCACCTTCCTTGACCATCTCGCAGCAAGCCACCAGGATGCGGCTGTTATCCACGCAGGCGCCGCAATGCAGCACCGGCGGCATGCCGACTGCCTCGCAGACCTCGCGCAGTCCCTTGCCGGCGAATTTGGCGGCTTCGGGCACCAGCAGTCCTTCCTTGGCGCAGGCAATGGCCGAACAGCCGGTTTGGACCACCAGGATGTCGTTGCCAATCAGTTCCTTGACCAGTTTGAGATGGACGTCATCGTGTTTGACCCTGGGATTGTTGCATCCGACCACGCCGACCACGCCGCGAATCCGGCCGTTGATGATGTTGTCATTGAGCGGGCGGTATGAACCACGGAACGAGCCGCCCAGCATATAATTAATCGTCTCGTGCGAGAATCCGGCTATCAGGTCCGTGACCTTGTTGGGGATATTGGTCTTGCCGCGCTTGGGGTAATTTTCTATGGCGACCGTGACAATCTTCTTGGCGATATTCAGGGCGTCGTGCTCGTCGAATTCAATATGGGTGGCGCCCTGGATTTTGACCGTGGGCGAGGTGGTAATCAGTTTGGTGTGGAAGCATTCAACCAGTTTGCCCAGGGCCGGCATAATACACTGGACGTCTACGACCATGGCTTCGACCGCGCCGGTGGCGATGGCCAGTTCCTGCTGGAGGAAATTCCCGGCCAGCGGCACGCCGTGGCGCAGGAGGATTTCGTTGCCCGAACAGCACATCCCGGCCAGGTTGATGCCCTTGGCGCCTTTTTGTTTGGCCAGGCTGACCAGTTCCGGGTCGCGGCTGGCCACGGTGACCATCTCGGCCATCAGCGGATTATGGCCGTGGACAACAATATTAACCTGGTCGTTTTTCAGCACGCCCAGGTTGACCTGGCTGCGCACCGGCACCGGTGTGCCGAACATAATATCCTGGAGTTCGGTGGCAATCATCGAGCCGCCCCAGCCGTCCACCATTGAACAGCGGCTGCCCTGGAGGAGCAGGTTTTTGTAGTCGGCATCGTCGCCGATATGGGTCCGGGACATCATCTCAACGATTTCCCGGTCAATGCCGCGGGGTGTGACGCCGGTCTGGTTCCAGATTTCCTGGCGCTTGGCCGGCGCGCGTTTAATCATCTGAAGCCCTTTTTCCGTGCCGAATTCAGCCAGGGCTTTCTGGCCCAGTTCTTCGGCGACCTTGTTGCTCGGCTTGTCTTTGGTGTCTATGCCGAAATCAGCCGCGACTTTATTTAGTTTTACGGTATCCTTAATCTGGTAGCCGGGGACTTCTCCCTTGGCCGCGGAGATGAATGTATGGCAGACGTGGCGGGAGTGCTCGCAGTGGGCCGCGGTGCCGGCGGCGATCATCCGGCAGAAATTACGGGCTGCCACCGTGTTGATATCCGCGCCGCAGACGCCCTTGACCTCGTCCGGTTTCTTGGGATTGAACCGGCAGGGTCCCATGCCGCAATGCTTGCAGCAGGCGCCGACTTCGCCGATGGGGCAGGGCTTGACCTTCTGCGCCCGCTGGAATGCCGTGTCATAATTAGCGGCCTCGGCGTATTTTAACATTTCTATAGTGGCTTCACAGACAGATGGGGCTTCTTTACCTTTGGGGTTAGTGTCTTCTTTCACGACTGCGCTCATAAACAGTTCTCCTTATCTATTCTGGTATTGATTAGATGGGTTTTTGCTATGCTCCAAAAATTCTATGATGGATGTGACCTCATGATTCACCTGCTGGTCCATCACTGCTGTTTCTTTCTTATCTAAACCGTTTATTGAATCGGAATAGGGAATATTCCCGATTAATTTAATTTTGTCAAGGTATTTCGTAATAAATTGCCGGTCTTCCGGCGACCTGATTTTATTACCGACGGCCGCCAGGTTCTTTATCCCGATTTGTTCGGCCAGTGTTTTGATTCGGTGCGCGGCCTGGATACTGCGCAGGCCCGGCTCGACTACGGTAATCATCCAGTTAACCGCATCAGCCGTGGACCGGCCCAGGTGTTCCACCCCGGCTTCCATATCAATGATGACCCGTTCATTGCGCTCCAGTAGGATGTGCCTGACCAGTGTTTTAATCAGGGCGCTGGCCGGACAGACGCAGCCGCCGCCGCCGGTGGTGACTCCGCCCATGACGATTAACCTGATGCCGTTATGTTCATGGGCAATCTTATCAGGCAGGTCGTCCACTGTGGGATTGAGTTTGAACATCTGTCCGAGCGTGCCGGGCTTGGCGCCGGTGCGTTCCTCAATCAGTCCGGACATCTCGCTTAAGGGGATGATTTTGTCGGGTTCGGGAAATCCCAGCGCGCCGGCCAGACTGGTCACCGGGTCGGCGTCGATGGCCAGAACCTTGTAGCCGGCTTTGGCCCAGGCATTGGCCAGAAGGGATGCGATAGTGGTCTTGCCCACGCCGCCCTTGCCGGTAATTGCAATCTTCACCCAGCCCCTCAATTTCTATACTAACCCAGTCCTTCCTTAATCTTTATAAGGAGGGGCTGGGCTCATCCTACTTCTCTAAAGCACTACGACCATAAATTAAAGCAAATATCTTGGAATATGTTAACAAATTTTGGCAGAATATTATTATGAACAATCTGCTTCTTCACATCTGCTGCGGAGTGTGTGCCGTGGGATTAATCAATAAGTTTAAGCAGGATGGCATTAAGGTTACCGGCTACTTTTATAATCCCAATATCCACCCATTTATGGAATTCCGGAAACGCTTGAGGGCGGTTGAGGTCTTATCCGAGCAGGAGAAAATGCCGATACATTATGAGACCTCCTATGGGTTGGATGAATTCCTGGTTGCCGTGGCGCCTTATGCGAAGATATACGAAAAGAACCGATGCCTGAAATGCTATGAGATGCGGTTGATTAAGACCGCCCAGAAGGCCAGGGAATTAGGATGCGATTCGTTCGCCTCGACCCTGATGGTCAGCCCGCAACAGGACCAGGACGCTATTAGAAATATCGGAGAAAAGGTTGCCAAGGCAGTTGGAATTGGTTTTAAGTATGAGGTAGTGACCGATTTGTATCATGAATGCAAAGAACTGGCCAAGAAACGCCAGTTATACCGCCAGCAGTATTGCGGGTGTGTGTTCAGCGAGTATGAGAGATATAACAAAAAATAAGGATACAGGATGCAGGATGCAGGATACAGGAAATAAGGCGCCTGTTCTGGTGTTCCTTTGTGCCTTTGCGGTAATAATCTTGGTTGCCGGCTGCGCTTCCAACGGCTCGGCGTCATCGTTTTACCGCTATGAGACGGCCAAAAAGGTATTGAGCGAGCCGCCGTATCTACAGGTTTTGCTGGCCGAATACGGCAATGCTGATTCGGCCGTTATCAAGGTCGGCGCTGCCTATGCCTTATATCCTTATCTGGACAATCGGGCCAATAAATTCATTGGCCCGCAGCCGTTATCAAAGCAGAATGCCATGTTTGAGCCGGTCAAGGTATCAAACAATGACGGCGATATCGTGCTGGGCGGGGTAAGCAATTTCTTTGGCAATGATATCGTGCTGGTGCCGGCCAGCAGTTCAGCCCTGATTTTGGTGGGCAAACGGAATTACAAGGGTCGCCTGAGGATAAAGGCCCTGCCCAATAACAAGATTGCTCTGGTCAATATCATTGATATGGAAAGTTACCTGCCCGGCGTGGTCTCCAACGAGATGGACGAATCTTGGCCCCAGGATTCGCTGGCGGCTCAGGCCATATCGGCCCGGTCATTTGCTTTTTACCGCATCAAGCAATCGGCCGTGGGGCAGTCCAAGAAGCTGTTTGACTATGACCTGACCGACGACATCTATTCCCAGGTCTATCGGGGCGAGGAGCGGACCGGTCCCAAGACCAGGCAAGCCGCAGAACAGACCCGGGGCATTATCCTGAGTTATGATGCCATGATTTTCAACTGCCTGTTCCATGATACCTGCGGTGGGCATACCGAGCCCGGTGATTTGGTCTGGGGCGGAACGGTTGTTCCGCCGCTTAAGGGACGCCCCTGCGGTTTCTGTTACCATTCCAAGCACTCGCAGTGGAAGGTTGAATTCACCCAGCCGGAGATTATCAAGGCGCTGGACCTGAAAGGCGAAATCGATGATATATTGATAACCAAGGTTGCGCCGGGCGGGCATATCGTGGAACTGGCGCTTAAAATATCCGGCCGGGCCGAGCCGATTACCTTCCAGGCCCAGAAATTCAGGATTGCCCTGAATCCCAATAAACTCAAGAGCACGCTTTTTAAGGTGACTAAGAAAGGCGTCTTGTTCGAATTCACCGGCCGGGGCTGGGGCCATGCTGTCGGTATGTGCCAGGAAGGCACGCGCGGCATGTCCGAAAACGGATTCACCCCGCTCCAGGTCCTGGAGTATTATTACCCCCAGGCCAGGGTGGTTAAGATTTATTAGCATAGAGCAGGCTGTCTAAAAAGCCCCATTTTGTCATTGCGAGCGATCGAAGGGAGCGTGGCAATCTCTATTTTCTGCGGGGAATGCGAGATTGCTTCGTCGCTCCGCTTCTCGCACTGACACTTTGGGGACAGCCTAAGTGCGTAGAGCATATAGTAATTAATAAAATGAACGAAGCATTCAGTTTCAATATCATCGCTAAGGATAAATCATCCCAGGCCCGGTCCGGGGAATGGAATACCCCGCATGGACCAATCCGCACCCCGGCGTTTATGCCGGTCGGCACCAACGCTACGGTCAAGGCGCTCACACCACAGCAATTAAAGGACTGTAACGTCTCGGTGCTTATCTGCAACGCTTATCATTTGCATCGCAGGCCGGGCGAGAAGATAGTGGCGCAGATGGGTGGACTGCATAGGTTCATGAATTGGCCCGGCCCGATTCTGACCGACAGCGGCGGGTTCCAGGTGTTCTCGCTGGCGGAATTAACCGAGGTATCGGACGACGGCGTGGAATTCAAGGACCCGATTAACGGCGACACCATCATGTTCACACCGGAAAAGGTGATGGAGATAGAAGAAGCGCTGGGCGCGGATATCATCGTCCAGTTTGACCAGCCCGTGGCCTATCCGGCGACATACGAAGCCACCAAAGAGGCTACCCTGCGCAGTATAAAATGGGCTCAAGCATGCCTCAAGGCCAAGAGCCGTCCGGACCAGATGCTCCTGGGTATTGTCCAGGGCGGGATATTTAAAGACCTGCGTGAGCTGTCCACCAAATCGCTCTTGGATATGGGATTTACCGGTCTGGCCATCGGTGGCTTAAGCGTGGGCGAGGGCAGTGAACTGATGTTCGAATCCATTAGGGCCATCAGGCATTTAATCCCGCCGGAATACCCGGTCTATCTGATGGGCGTGGGTACGCCTGAGGATATAGTCAAGGCCGTGGAGTTGGGTGTGGACCTGTTTGACTGCGTTCTGCCTACCCGCAACGGACGCAATGGCTATGGGTTTACCGCTAACGGTAGTATTAGGATTAGGAACCTGCAATACCAGTCAGACCAATCTGCGCTGGACTCGGAGTGCAAATGCTACACTTGTACCAATTTCACCCGGTCATACCTGAGGCATCTGTTCCAGTCAGAGGAGATGCTTGGTCCGACCTTGCTGTCTATGCATAATGTTTATTATTTCCAGTCGTTGATGAAACAGATGAGGGGAAAGATATTGAATAAAGATTAAATGCGTACACGGATTAAACAGATTTTGCTGATTTAGCGGATAATCCGGGTGTCTCTGTGGTGAAAGATTTTCTTGATAGGACGCATAATAAAATATATCCTGATTGATATGGTCAGAGTTAGATTGTTGATAGGGTTAATGCTGATATTTCTGGCGCTGGGTTGCCAGTCAACCGGCGTGCCGCTGGTGCCGGCCTATCCCTGGGCCGGATGCGGTGTGGGGAGTTTCGTCCAGTATAAAATGATTATGCCGGACGGCAAGACCGTGCAGGAAAAGCAGACCGTGATTGACGTCAAGCCCGGCCAGGTGCTGGTTGAATCGTCGGCCCTGACCGATGACGGCTGGGAGCCCAAGGGCAAGATGATTGTGCCGCTCAATGTGCCCAAGCGTCCGCCGGCCGGCGCCGTAGCTCTGGCTCAGGAACAGCTCATCATTGCCGGCAAGACCGTAAACTGCAATGTCATGGAAAGCAACGGCATCCGGGTCTGGATGTCCGATGAGGTGCCGGGCGGACTGGTCAAGCGGATGAGCGAGGGAGTAGTAGTCCTGGAAGTGATGGACTTCAGGAAGAAATAGCAACCACAGATTACACAGATTTCGCAGATTAAGCAGATAATAATGACAATAAAGTCAACAATAGATGCCAGGGTGATATCCAACAAGCCACTGCAAAAGGGCAGGGCGTGCAAATATTTCCGGATGGCGCTGGCGTTGAATAAACCAGTCAAAAAGGTTATTCCGGGCCAGTTCGTGCATATCAGGTTAGAGTCGAAAGAACACGTCCTGCCCAGGCCGTTTACCATATTTGACGTGAAAGATAAGGGTAGGGTTATTGAGGTGGTCTATCAGGTAGTGGGCAAAGGCACGGAATTGATGTCGTATCTTAGGCCGGGCCACAAAGTCTGGGTCTTGTGTCCACTGGGCAACGGATTTAAAATAGATAAGAAGATTGGGATGCATGTCCTGGTTGGCGGTGGTATCGGCGCGGCCGGATTATATCTGCTATTAAAGGAAATGACGGTCCAGCGGATAAAGAACATCTATGTCTTTATCGGCGCCCGGAGCAAAGACGACCTGTGCTTGTTGCCTGACTTCAAAAAGCTATCTAAGGACATAGTCGTAGCCACCGAAGATGGCTCTTTGGGTACTAAAGGTCTAATTACCTCTTCATTAGAGAATTTCCTGAACAAATTCGTCATTAGGCCTTCGTCATTAGGCATTTCTTTATATGCCTGCGGTCCTCGTGGAATGTCTGAGGCCGTCCGGAAACTCGCCATAGCCCGGAACATCCCAGCCCAGCTTTCCCTGGAAGCCCGGATGGCCTGCGGCGTGGGTTTATGCCGGGTGTGCGTCTGCCGGACTACCAAAGGGTATGCCACGGTCTGCGAAGACGGCCCGGTGTTTGATGCCCAGGACCTGGCCTAAATACGGCATTTCGGCTTGATATCAGTTGATACCGGCTTGACATCAGTTGATACCGGATATATATCAATTGATTTCGGCTTAAAATCAGTGTATTTCGAGCTTAAATACATGGATTTAGGCCTATAATCCAGGGATAAAAGAAGGTAGGTCTATTCATTCGGCGCGCCGGCGTAGTAATATGTTGACTGTTCTACGGCTGAGCCGTTTCTGGTCTGGGGGGTGTTGCCTGAATAGCCGTTACATTCGTAGTAGAGCCGACCGGCGCCGCCTGCGCCGCCATAATCGCCCCATCCGTCCTGTCCGCCCCGTCCGCCATTAGCTGAGATGGTGCCTGAATTGGTAATGGTATTAACTCGTAAAACAGCCGAGCCGCCGGCCCCGCCACCACCTAAGCCGGCCGTTGCGTAAGTGGCTTCATAATAATCTATTCCAACGCCGCCATTGGCGATAATATAGCCGGTGTTGGAGATGACATTGGCTCCGATGAACAGGAATCCGCCGCCGGTCCCGGCATTGGTGCCGGATATGACTTCAGCATAATCATCACTAACACCGCCACCGGCCCCGCCGCCGGCCCCGAGATAGGCGCGTCTGTTTAACTGGGTGGAATCACCATAGAGACCGCCGCCGCCGGCATCGGCGCCAAAATCAGAGCTGCCCTGACCGCCGGCGCCGCCGATTGTGCTTGAGCCGGGCGAGCCGACCCCGTAGGCCAGTCCGACACTTCCATATCCTCCGCCTCCTCCGCTTCCGCCAAAATAGAAGCCATTTCCGGATGTGTCATACAAGCCACCCGCACCACCGCCGGCCGGACCAATGGTGCCGGCTGCAGCATTTCCTGTATAAGAGATGGTGCCGTTGGTTGAATAGCCGCCGCCGCCGCCGCCGCCGCCCGGATTCTGGCTCTGCGCGTTCGTGGCTGAGGAACTGGTGGCCGTGCCGCCTGAGGCATATCGGGGTTGGATATATGATTCACCGGCTTCTGAGCTGCCATTACATGTAGTTCCTGTCCCGCCTCTATGGCCTCTGGCTGAGGCGTTTATATAACAAGTGGAGTTGATGGTGATAGTTCCGTTGGCCCTAAAGGCCATAACGCCTCCGGTTGAGCCATTCCAGTAATTACAAAAAAGCTCAGAACTGCTTCCGGAGATGGTGACATCGGTGTAATTGGGTACGCGCTGGACAATTATCCGCTGGGTCGTGCCGTTATAGGAATTGGTCAGCGGAGAAACGAGAGTGATAGAATAGTTATCCGGCAGGGCGATGATGCGCTTGAATTCGTATAGCCCGACATTGGTGTAACTGGATGCCGTGCCTTGGAGATTGATGATGATGACCTCGT
Source organism: Planctomycetota bacterium (assembly GCA_016235865.1). Taxonomy (NCBI): domain Bacteria; kingdom Pseudomonadati; phylum Planctomycetota; species Planctomycetota bacterium. Next base: position 219,826 of record JACRIK010000021.1, read on the forward strand.
CATTGACGGCAAATCCGGTCGGCCGGGCACCGGTGGATGAGATGGTGGATTGGCCGGACGGGATATTGACATCTATGGTCCAGATGACTGCATCAGCAGTTCCGGTTCTGGTTGTCTGCTGTGTCTGGGTATTGATGTTAAAGCCGCTGGTAACGGTAATCGGTCCATCTGCGCCTGAGCCGCGGTAATCAGGCAGGATGGTGGTGAACGACAGGGGACTGCCATAACTGGTGCCGGAGCTGTTGGTGGCCACGATACGGAAGTAATAGGTGGTGCTGACCACCAGCGATGTGATGGGCGCGGAAACACTGACATCGATGGTGCCGTTGCCGGCGTTCTGGAGCGCGGTGGTATTTCCGTAGGTGATGGTGGTTCCCCACTCAAAGTAGTAATTGGTATCAGCGCCGTTGGGATTGACCGTGCCGCTCAGGACCGCGGAGTTATAGGTGATGGTGACAGCTGAATTAGTATTGACCGTCGGTCCGGTGCTGGGCGCCGGGCTATAGCCGGAGAATGAATCGTATTGGAGATAGGTCCGTCCGGCGCCGCCGCCGCCGCCGGAATAATATGGAGACGTTCCGCCCGTGCCGCCAAAGGTGGCGATGCCGTAGATATTCTGGTTGGTGATGACGCTGGCCTGGATGTAGATAGAGCCGCCTGAGCCGCCGCCGCCGCCGCCCGGGCAGGAACGAGCCACGGTGTTAGGAGTGACGCCAGCCAGGCCGCCGGCATAGATATAGGCATTGTCCGTAGTAGAGCCGGCCTGATTGTAATAAACGATGACGGTATTGGCGCCGATACAGATGAATCCGCCGCCTGTGCCGCCCGAACCGCCAGTCTGTTCTCCGCCCGTGCCATAAGAACCGCCGCCGGCGCCGCCGCCGGCACCGAGGTATGCCCGGTAGGGCAATTGAGTGGTATCGCCATAGGTGCCGCCGCCGCCGCCGCCGCCTGCTTCAGGAGTCCAAGGAACGCCAGCCAGACGGTCGCCGCCCCGGCCACCGGTCGTACCTGAACCGGCCGTGGCTGTGATGGTGCCGGAAATAGTGCCGACTCCGGGCTGACCAACTGTGCCATAACCGCCGCCGCCACCGCCACCGGCCAAACTGAAATAAGAGACAGAATATGCTGCGCCACCGCCGCCACCGGCCGGACCAGTCGTGCCCACTGAACCGACCGTAGATGAAGAACTATCTGTGGCGCTGCTACCGCCGCCTGCACCGCCCGGATTTGGAGTAGCCACGCCATTATAAGAACTGAATGAGCCGGCCTGCGCGCCTGAAGAATAGAGCCCGCCGAAATAGGTTTCACCAGCTGGCGCATTAGAACTCCGAGCTACTCCGGTGCCGCCCCGGAGGCCCACGCCATAGGCGCTGACATAGGCCGTTCTGGTGGCCGGGGTATCGGTCGAGCCGACTGAGACGGTGTTCAGGCCACGGAATGCCAGGACGCCGCCGGTCGCGCCGTTCCAGGCGCTGCAGGTTAGGTTGGTATCCCAGGGCACGGCCACGCCGGAGTAATTGGGTATGCGCTGGAGCATGACATATTGGGTGGATCCGCAATTGGCGTCAGAGCCGGTCGCGTCGCCGTAATACCTGATTTTAGGCCAGGCAAAGGTAACGACATTGCCGGCCACTGAGGCGACACGCAGGAATTCATAGTTGCCGGTATTGGTAAAGGCGGTGGATGAGCCCTTTAATGAGATGAGGATAACCTCGTCGCCCGGGCTTATGGCGCCGGATGGGGCGTCAACCAATGTGGCAGTATTGGCAGTCATGGTTGAGACCCGTGAGTTCCAGGCATCTGCCTGGGTACGGCTGCCGCTCCAGTTAGTATTTATATTAAACGTTCCGGTAACGGTCAGCGGGCCGTCTGCGCCTGAGCCGCGATAGTCCGGATAGGTGGTAAAGGTCAGGTTTCCGCCCAGTGTGGTGCCGCCGGAGTTGGTGGCCCTTAACCTGAAGTAGTAGGTGGTGCTGGCGGCCAGAGAGGTTGAAGTCAGGGTAACACTGACCGGAACGTCTGAGGTGCCGCTGCCGGCGTTCTGGATGGTGGTGCTGTTGCCGTAGGTGATGGTGGTGCCCCATTCAAAGTAGTAGTCGGTATTATTCCCGTTGGGATTAACCGTGCCGTTTAAGGTGGCCCAAGTTACGGTAATAACCGTGGCCGGGTCAGTGGTGACTATGGGCGCGGTGCTGACTGAGATTATATTAAAGGCATTTGAGGTGGCGCTGATAGTGCCGGAGAGCGCCGTGGCGCTTAAGACATAGCCGGTGCCGGCCAGGCTGATACTTAAATCATTAAAGGTGGCAATGCCGGATGCGTCGCTGTTTCTGGTGAGCGTGCCGGCCATGGTTGTGCCGTTGGTGGTTGTTATTGAAACCGCGGTGTTGGAAACCGGATTGCCTACTTGGTCCCTGACCAGGATTGTTATGGCCGGAGAGATGGTATTTCCGGCATTGGTATCGGTTGGCTGCTGGATAAAGGTAAGTGTAGATGATGAACCAGAGGCGGTGACCGAGAACGGACTGGATGTGGCAGATATTAAGGTGCCGCTGGTGGCGGTCAGGGTTCGATTGGCGCCGATGCCGTAAACGGTCACGCCGGTAAAGGTGGCCAAGCCGCCGGAGGCCGGGACATTGGTGGTGGTTCCAGAGAGTGTGGAGCCGGCGCTGACGGTAAGAGAGACCGGATTAGTGGCCGTGATAACATTATTGTCGTATTGGTCGCGGATGATGACGGTAACCGCCGGGGCGAAGGCCGCGCCGGAGATTGTATCGGTCGGTTGCTGGACGAATGCCAACTTATTGGGCGATGCCGGATTGACGGTAACGCTATTGCTGGCTGAGGTGGCGGTCAGGGCGCCGGAGGTAGCGCGGATGGTGATGGTCTCAGCCCGGTTATAGGTGGTAGCTGTAAATGTAGCTACTCCACCGGATGCGGCCACGGTATTGCCCGAGGCGAATCCAGTAGTGCCGGTGACAGTCACGACCGTGACGCTGGCATTGGTCACCACCCGGTTATTATACTGGTCGGTAATCTCGGCGCTGAATGAGGCCCAGGAACTGCCGGCAATCTGGGGCGAGGCGGGTTGGGTGACCCAGAGCAGTTTACTGGCATTAGCCGGATTGATGGTGAAATTGCTGGAGGAAGTAGTGGTGCAACCGATTGCCGAGGCGCTCAAGGCGTAAGTCCCGGTCAGGGTGATACTCAGATTATTAAATGTCGCCAGGCCCGATGAATCGCTAGTTTGTGCGAGTGAGCCACTCATTAATGTTCCATTAGTGGTGGTGACAGATACCGAGACGCTGGGTACATAATTGCTATAGACATCCCGGACCCGGATGGTCATGGCCGGCGAGATGCTCTGACCGGCGGTGGTATCAGTCGGCTGCTGGACGAATATGATATTATTTGCGCTGGCCGGATTGATGGTGAAGTTACCGGAGGCAGTAGTGGTGCAACCAATGGCCGAGGCGCTTAAGCCATAGGTGCCGGCCAGGGTCATACTGAGATTATTAAACGAGGCCAGGCCGGCGCCATCGCTGGTCCTGGTGAGCGTGCCGCTTATGGCCGTGCCGTTAGTGATGGTGAGCGATATCGAAACCGACGGCACGGTGTTGCTATATGCGTCCGTGGACCGAACGGTAATTATCGGCGCGATGGTTTGCCCGGCAGTGGTGGTGCTGGGCTGCTGGACAAATGCCAGGGTGCTGGCTGTGGCCGGATTTATGACAATGCTGTTGCTGACTGCAGTAGAAGTAATACCTCCTGATGTGCCGCGGATAGTGATGGTCTCGGCGGTATTATATTTTAGCGCACCAAAGGTGGCCAGGCCGGACGATGCCGTGGTTGTGTAGCCGGAGGCAAATCCGCCTATGCCGGTGGCGGTAACCATAGTCATCACCGTAGAACTATCCGTGACACAGCGGTTGCCGAAGGAATCGATTACCTCAATACTAAATGAGCTCCAGGTATTACCGGCTGTCTGGGGCGAAGCGGGCTGGGTGACCCAGCGCAACTGGTTAGCCGGGCCGGTCAGGTTATTGACCGTAATCGCGGTGCTGGTGCCTTGCTTGCTGTTGGCGTCAATGGCTGTGATGGTGAAGCCGTCCGGCGGCGTGCCGTCGTGCCGGGCCCGGTAATAAATGGTGGCTACTCCGCCGCTGAGGTTATAAGTGCCGGTGGTGGTGATATATGAGTTATTGGTGTAGAAGGTAATGGTCGGGGTGGCTGTGACCACGGCGGTGGTAATAGTAACGGCGGTGGAGGTGCTGACCGTATTATCAGAGATATCCTTAGCCGTGACAACCGCGCTTTGGGTGCTCCAGGATATTACGGATGAACTGGCCGGTACGACCGTGTAATAACTTATGCCGCCCGGAACGATTGTAAGGGTCCGGTTGGCGGTTTTGGTTGGGGTCGCCACCGAGGTGGCGGTAATGGTCACTGTTCCGATTGATAAGCCGGTGAGTTTATCCACATTGAGCGTGGCCGTGCCGGTGCCGTTTGTTTTGGTCCAGGTATGGGTGTCAGGGACAATGTTGTTGGCTGCGTCTTTGGATGTGGCAGTACAGAGATATTCCACACCAGACCCGATGGAGCCAGATGGTGTTGAGACCGTGACCGAATTGACTGCGCCGGGTATGACCGTGACTGTTTTACCGCCGGACTTGGTTGGAGCAGATACCGATGTAGCGGTAATGGTAACCGTGCCTGACAAGACGCCGGTGAGTTTGTCCACACTCCGGTTGGCTGTGCCCGAGCCATTGGCATTAGACCAGGTGTATGTGTCCGAGACAAGATTACCTGCTGCATCTGTAGAGGTGGCGGTATATGACGATGTCTGGATACCGGAGGTAATCGGGTCGGAGCCGGATACAGTGACTGTGTTAATGGCGCCGGGGATGACTAACACTGTCTTACCGCCGGACTTGGTTGGGGATGAGGCCGAAGTCGCGGTGATGGTGACCGTGCCTGATAAGACGCCGGTGAGCCTGTCCACACTCCGGGTGGCAGTGCCGGTACCGTTGGCGTTGGTCCAGGTAAATGTATCAGCCACCTGATTAGTGGCTGCGTCACGCGAGACCGCGGTATATGATGATGTCTGGATACCGGAGGTAATCGGGTCGGAGCCGGACACAGTGACTGTGTTAATGGCGCCGGGGATTACGGTGACGGTCTTACCGCCGGACTTGGTCGGAGCCGCCACCGAAGTCGCGGTGATGGTGACCGTGCCTGATAAGACGCCGGTGAGCCTGTCCACACTCCGGGTGGCAGTGCCGGTTCCGTTGGCATTGGACCAGTTATATGTATCCGATACCGTATTGCCGGCGGCATCGCGCGAGACCGCGGTGTATGATGATGTCTGGATGCCGGAGGTAATCGGGTCAGAGCCGGTCACAGTGACCGTAGCCACTGAGCCCGGCACCACGGTCAGGGTGCTGTTACCTGATTTGCTCGGAACCGCCACCGAGGTGGCCGTAATAGTGACCGTGCCGATTAATGTGCCGGTGATTCTATTTACGTTGAGCGTAGCCGAGCCCGTTCCGTTGGACTTGGTCCAGGTAAATGTATCGGTCACGGTATTGCCGGCCGCGTCACGGGATGCGGCGGTGCAGGTATATTCCACGCCGGATGAGATGGAACCGCTGGGCGCCGAGACCGAGACCGTGGAAATCGCGCCGGGCGCCACTGTGACGGTCTTGCCGCCGGATTTGGTCGGGGCAGCCACCGAGGTGGCGGTGATGGTAACGGTACCGGCCAGGACGCCGGTGAGTTTATCGACACTCCGGGTGGCAGTGCCGGTGCCATTGGCATTAGACCAGGTGTATGTGTCTGATAGAGTGTTACCGGCGGCATCGCGCGAGACCGCGGTGTATGACGAGGTTTGGATTCCTGAGGTAATCGGGTCAGAGCCGGTTACAGTGACTGTGCTAATGGCGCCGGGCAGGACTATTACGGACTGTCCGCTGGACTTGGTCGGCGCAGTGTTGGAGGTGACGGTGATGCTGACCGTGCCCGAGAGCACGCCGGTAAGTTTATCGATACTGAGATTGGCCGAACCGGTGCCATTGGCCTTGGTCCAGGTGTAGGTGTCAGGGATAATATTGCTGTTGCTGTCATAGGATACGGCCGTATATGATGAAGATTGGACACCTGAGTTTATGGAAGACGAGCCGGTCACGACTACAGTAGCAACAGGTCCGGCATTGACGGTCAGGGTCGGAGATGCCTTGGTGCGTCCGGCCCGGTCTGTGGCAGTAAGGACCATTGAGCCGGCCAGGGTTATCCTGACATAGATCGTGGCAGTTCCGTTAGTCATGGTATATGTGCCGGTGGAATTGGCAATGGTTAAAGCATTATTACTGTAATAGGTCAGGCCGGTGCCGGAATTCATGGTCAGGGTAAATGGGTTATGCGAGGTGACCAGCGCATTATTGGAATTGTAGGCCGTGACAGTCATGGTCACGCCATTGCCGGCGGTAATGGTAGTGGCGGTGGGTGTGATGGTATAGGATTTTATCGGCCCGGTCACGAAGGAATAGGTGGAAGACGACCGGATGCCGAATGGGTTATAGGCATCTACCTTCCAGTAATAGCGGGTTGTTTCGGTCAATCCGGCCGAGGTTGGAATCTGGATACTCAAGTCACCAGGCCTGGTCGTGTCCGTATAAAGCGGCGAGGCGAAACCGGAGTCGTTATCTAGATAGATGGTGTATTTGGTTTCCTTGGGCGCATTGGTCCAGTTGAATTCAGGGGTTAAAGACATTCCGGAATCATTATTAACCGGCGTAGCCAGGTTGAATGTGTTTGGTGCTGTGCCGCCTGCTGATGTATAAAAGCATGATGGGTCATTCGATGAAATGGTTGTGCCATAGGCATTTACGGCCTTGACCCGCCAGTAATACCAGACCCCGCCCCATAATAAGCCAAATGGAACGGATTGTTGGGTGGTATTTTGTCCTAAGGTGGTGGAGTAAACCATATTAGCCGCTGAGAAATCATCCTCCTTGGCGATTTCCAGGATGTAACTTGTGGCGTTGCTTGAGGCGTTCCAGGCTACGGGCACGGATGTTGAGAAGACGTCAATATTAATAGAGCCGTCAATTGGCCAGGTGGTCTGGAAAGTTCCGGGTATCGGAGCGCTGCTGCCGGAACCTCCGCCGGATTTCTTGCGGTTTAAACAACTGTTACTTAGCAGGAGTAATGAAATGGCAATGCTGATTACAGCGATAGTTTTAATGAGGTGTCCGGGGTAATGTTTTGATGAGTCCGATTCTGGAATCATTCTATTAGACCTCTACCCTCACACCAATGTATTGGTGTACGGGTCTACTATATAATTATACCCCAATGCGAGGTTAAATCAAGAGAAATATGGAAAATTTCTTTATCTGACCGGTTTCAGGTCGGACCAGTTCTTGCCCCTGGAAATATCCACCCTTAACGGAACGGATAACTCCACATTAAAGCCGCCTTTAAAGTTTTCCATCTCGTCGCGGATTAACGGCAGGGCTTTCTTTTCCTCATCAGCCGGGACTTCAAAGACCAGTTCGTCGTGCACCTGCAGTATCATCCGGGTCCGGAGTGATTCCTTAATCAGCCGTTGGTGGATATTTATCATAGCCAGTTTCATCAGGTCGGCGGCCGTGCCCTGGAGCGGCGCATTGACCGCCACCCGCTCGGCAAAACTGCTCACCGCCTTGTTGGGGTTGTTGATTTCCGGCAGTTGCCGTTTCCGGCCCAGGAGGGTGGTGATGAATCCGGTCTGATGGGCCTGCTGGATGGATTTGTCAACATACGCCTTGACGCCCGGATAACGGGCAAAGTAACTGTCAATATACGACTGGGCCAGGCCGTGGCTGATATTGAGCTCCGTGGCCAGGCCGTGCGAGGACATACCGTAGATGATGCCGAAATTGATGGTCTTGGCCAGGCGGCGCATATCGCTTGAGACCATATCCTCCGAGACTGAGAATAGTTCCGAGGCGGTCCTGGTGTGGACATCCTGATTGGTCTCAAAGGCGTTCAGCAATGATTTATCCTGGCAGAAATGGGCCAGCAGGCGCAGTTCTATCTGGGAATAGTCCGCGCTAATCAGGAAGAAACCTTTGGCCGGGATGAATGCCTCGCGGATGCGTCGGCCTTCCTCGGTCCGGACCGGGATATTCTGGAGATTGGGGTTGCTGCTGCTCAGTCGTCCGGTGGCGGTAATGGTCTGGTTATAGGAGGTGTGGACCCGGCCGGTCTTCTTATTGACCAGCAGGGGCAGGGCGTCAATATAGGTATTGACTAATTTGGAGAAGGAACGGTATTCCAGGATTTTAGCCGGCAGTTCGTGTTTGTATGATAGCCGGGTCAGGGTTTCATTGTCCGTGGAAAATCCGGTCTTGATGCGCCGGGCGCCGAATTCCTTGAGCAGGGGAGCCAAAACCTCCTGGAGCTGTTTGGGCGAATCAATATTGAATTCCTTTTCGGCTGATTTGTAGATAGTTGTCTTGAGCCGGTCGATCCGGGCCTGGAATTCCTTGGATAACTCGGACAGGAATTCGGTGTCTATCCTGACGCCGGTAGTTTCCATATCGGCCAGGACTTCAATCAGCGGGATTTCCAGTTTGGCGTAGAGGTCCTGCAGCCCGGCTTGCTTCACCTGGGGCAGCAGGATTTTCCCGGCCAGGAAGGTGATGTCCGCATCCTCAGCCGAATAATCCCTGGCCTGGTTGACCTCAACCTGGTTGAAAGTGATTTCCTTTTTTCCGGCGCCGACCACGTCTTTATAGGTAGTGATTTGATGGCCCAGGAGTTCCTGGGCGATATCCTCCAAACTATGCCCGCGCCGGGCCGGATTCAGGATATACGATGCAATCATAATGTCGTCAATCGGCTGGGCGATTTTAATGCCGGCCTGTCCGAAGACCTGCATATCAAACTTGAGGTTCTGGCCGATTTTGCGCTTGTCCGGGTCGGCCAGCAGTGGTTTGAGTTTGGCCAGCACGTCCTTGACCGGCAGTTGCTTGGGCGCGCCGATGTAATTGTGCCTCAGGGGAATATAATACGCCTCGTGTTCCTGGCAGGACAGCGAGATACCTACGATATCGGCCGAGACCGGTTCCAGTGAGTTGGTTTCCACATCCACGGCGAATTCCTTTGCCTTAGCCAGTTCGCTTAATAATTTATCGAATGTTTGCTGGTCAATGACCAGATGGTAATTTTCGGAAGAGACGGTTTTTACCGGCGCTAATTCTTTCAGGAACTTGGTGAATTCCAGTTCTTTAAACAGGGCCTGTAGTTTTTCAATGTCGGGCTTGCCGGGCCGGTATTTGTCGGGCTCGCCAGCCAAAGCGGGCTCTATTTTTATGGTGCTGAGTTGTTTGCTCAGCCGGGCCAGTTTGATATTTTCTTGGTTAGAGAGGGTTTCCCTTAACTTCTCTTTCTTTATCTGGGCCGTGTTCTTAAGCAGGTTGTCCAGGGATGAGAACTGCTTAATCAGTTCCACCGCGGTCTTTTCGCCGATGCCCTTGACGCCCGGGATATTGTCCGAGGTGTCGCCCATCAAGGCAAAGACATCGGTAATCCCATCGCCAATGGTGCCGAACCGTTCTCGGACCTCAGCCAGACCGGTGCGCTTGTCTTTCATGGTGTCCCAGAGCGTGACGCGGTCCGAGACCACCTGGGTCAGGTCCTTGTCGCCGGTGATAATTACTACGTCAAATCCTTCTTTTTCCGCCTTTTTGGCGATACTGCCGATCAGGTCGTCTGCCTCCAGGCCGCTCTTCTCGGCCACCGGAATATTATAAGCCCGGACAATGTCCTTGATATAGGAAATCTGGGGCTTGAGTTCGTCCGGCATCTCAGGCCGGTTGGCCTTGTAGTCGGAATAAAGTTCCTTGCGGAAGGTCGGGCCGGGCATATCAAACGCCATGACTAAGTATTCCGGCTTGGTATCGCTGATGACCTTAAGAAGCATGGAGGTGAATCCATAGATGGCGTTGGTGGGCAGTCCCTTGGAGGACGCCAGATTCCTGATAGCGTGGAAGGAACGATAGATATATGACGAGCCGTCGATGATGAATAGTTTCTTGAGCGATGATTCTTTAGGCATCAGTGATTACTGGTTAATCTTCCTTGATATATTTCTTTAGCCGTTCTTTCAGGTTCTGGCGCGCCCGCCAGAGTATGGATTTCACGGCCGGGACCGATTGTTTCATCGTCCGACCAATTTCTTCATACGACATTCCTTCATACTTGTCAAGGATGATAGCCATTCTTTGCTGGGCCGGCAGTGAGTCAACGGCTGATTTGACATCCAGCCGGACCTCTTTTTGGTGGAAGGTGTCAACTATCGGTTCGCTGTTATCCTTGAAGCCGAAGTCATCTGAGAAGTCCGTGGCCTTGGTCTTGCGCCGGGATGAGTCCCGGATTTCATTGACGCAGAGATTATGGACTATGGTAAAGAGGTAATACTTGAACTGGGTAGTGGGCGTGTACCGGTCCCGGGCCTTGTAGATTCTCAGGAATACTTCCTGGGTCATATCCTCGGCATAAGAGCGGTCGTTGATATAGCGGGAAATAACGCCGAAGACCATCTGCTGGTATTTGCCGAAGAGTGAGTTGAAGGCGTCCTTATTGCCCTTCTGGAACTCCCGCATCAGAATGGCATCCTCATCGTTCACTAATTGTTTATTATTTTCTGTCATTGTGTTTATATTTGTTAACGGTCTGGACAAATAACCTGTCTGCCCGGGCTGAGAATACCTCCAGCGGAGAGAATCCCTTTTTCCAGGCCAGGATAAAGACCAGCACGAACATTATTATAGTAATGACGAAATTCTGCCAGCCGTTTAAAGGCCACTGGTCCTGCCAGCTCAGGTTCATTGATGAAAAGGGCACCAGATACGGCACAGTCCAGATATCGCCAGTCCGCGGTCCCCTGGCCCCGACCAAATCACACAGCAGGTGCAGGTTAAATACGCCAAAGAAGATAAGGGCAGTGAATAACCTCCTTTTCGCCATCAGCAATACGGCGAGCGCGCCGACCACGGCCGTGGTAAGATTATGGGTCAGTTGATGATGGTATTCCTGATAATAATACCAGGCGTATTTTGACGGAAATAACACGTCAGCTACGATTCCCAGCGCGTCTATATCTGGTAATACACCTCCCAATGTAATTAGAATCCTGTCCCGTTTGTCTGCGCCGGCCAGGGCAGCGGTATTCCAGCTGATTAGGAAATGGGTGATTGGATTCATTTTGTATTGACGTCAAAGACATCCAGATTTTTCCTCTTGTATTTCTGGAATTGTTCCTCGGAGAGGATTCTTTTTAGTTTCATGTCCATATTTAATTTGATATTTGTGAGTTTAGATAGGTAAGTATCCTGGGTGCCCGGCACCTGGAGCGACAGAATCCTGGCTATCCGCGCCTGCTTGTCCTCCTGGGTCAGGGCCGGATCGTCTAATTTTGATAGTTCGCTGAAGGCATTGGTTCCGTCAGCTCGCGGGGCGGTCAGGACATTAAGGGCTTCGGTCTGGCTGGCTATGATAATGGGTTTGGCCTGATTTTTCTGCTCCTCGGTCAGGGATAGGAATCTGGCCCAGTCCTCAAACGCCCCTTTCTTCTTGAAATCCGCATCATCGGTTTCGTCAGTCGGGTCTTCTTGTTCTTTCGGGAGGATGTAAACGTACCAGATGCCATTTTCCATCAGCCAGGTATGGGTTTGGGGAATGGTCAGGTAATCATCCTTATGCTTGGGCGGTTGTTTGGTGTTGTGAAACAGCAGGTCCAACTCCACCTGGGCATTGACCAGAGGTGTATCTTTGGTGGGTTCTTGCGGTTTGATATTCTTTATCCGGAATTCCACCAGTTTATTGCCGCGTTTCTCGTAGAAATCATACCGGCGCTTCAGCAGCCTGACGCCGGCCTGCCGGCTTTCATCTTCGGATATTCTGGTTAACTTGGGTACGTAAAGGTAGGGTTTGATGCCGGCATAGTCCTTATTCACCAGATGTTTATAGAATTCGTTGCATCGTTTGGCCAGGTCTTTCTTGAGCAACTGGGAAATCTGTTCGGTGGTATTAGACGGAGGTTCTTTCCCGGGTGAAGCCGGTGGTTTCCCTTTTGAGAGTACGGAAAGCAGGACTACAATAACAAAAGCCAGGCCGCCGGCCAGTCCAATCATTTTCCAGCTGATAATCTTACCGGTCCGGGCATTGGGAACGGCCGCAGACACAGCCGATGCGGTTATTGTCTTGGCATTGGAATCGCCGGCCACAATCCGGTCCCGGCACAGGTTAAGGTCGTCAACCAGTTCGTCGGCGGTTTGGTATCGCTTGTCCGGGTCTTTTTCCAGCATCCGGTTAATCAGGTTGCTGACGCATTCCGGTATCTCCGGGTTTTCCTTCCTGATCGGCGCCGGTCTTTCATTGATGTGTTTCAGGATGATGGCCAGGGTGGTATCGCCTTCAAACGGTTTCTTGCCGCTGAGCATATAATAGAGCGTCACGCCCAGCGAATAGATGTCGGCCCGGCCGTCCACCTTGTGGCCCTGGGCCTGTTCCGGCGAGAGATAATAGGGCGTGCCCAGGATATCGCCGGTGCGCGAGAGGTTGCTGGCCACATCCAGCACCCGGGCCAGTCCGAAATCCATCAGCTTGACCTCGCCGTTGGAATTAATCATTATATTTTCCGGCTTGATGTCACGGTGGATAATGTTTTTCCGGTGCGCCACGGATAATGCCGAGGCCACTTCCTTGACGATATCCAGCGCCTCCAGCGCCTTGATTTTACCTTCCCGTTTTATCGCCCGCGCCAGGCTCTCGCCGTCCGCGTACTGCATCACGATAAAATAGAAATCCTCGTGCTTGGCGATATTGTAAATCTGGATGATATTGGAGTGCTCCAGCTGGGCGGCCGAGCGGGCCTCGCGGACGAATCTCTTGACCCGTTCCTCTTCTATGGCGAATGAGGGCGGCAGGATTTTCACAGCCACGTTCTTGTTGAGCGCCAGGTGCTGGGCCAGATAGACCACGCCCATACCGCCTTCGCCTATCTTTTTGATAAGCCGGCAGCCGCCGAAGACCTTGTCCACCAGCATATCCTGTTTTTGGCTGTTACTTCTTTCGTCCATTTAATGTATTCTCCATTTTTCCCGCTAAAGCGGGACGGGTGAGCGCCATAAGGGCGCCATGGCGCTTCGGCGCCAAAAGGAATAGTATTATTTTACCCCGAAAACATCCGCGAAGTTATACCTATCCTTAAAATCTTCTATGGAATCATCGTCGGTCTTGCCCATCAGCCCGGCATTGACCAGGTTGAATACGATTTCGCCGAAGTCGTCGGTCTTGCGCACGCCCCATTTATTGAAGACCATCCGGGCCAGCGGCCCGAACTGCTGCAGGGCGTATTCGCGGATGCCGTCCAGTAATTCCTGCCCGCTGACATGGCGTTTCTCCTTGATTTTCTTCAAGGTGAACTCCAGCGCCTCAAAGGTGAACTTATACGCCTCGCGCTGGTAGCGGGCGTCCTTCTTTAACACAACATCCAGGGAATCTTTTTCCATACTATGGTGCGAATGGTTCTTCTATCCTCGGGAAAAGTGGTGAAGCTTTATTTACTTGCGTCCCGGCCTGGGTCTGGCCGAATGCCAAGCTGGCCGGTATCGAGACCGTTGCGCCGGACAGGTTCAATTGTTTTGCGATGGCCTCGGCCGTGGCCGGCATAAATGGCGCGATATACACCGAGATAATCCGGATAGTCTCGGCCAGGTTATACATAATATCGTTTAAGCGAGCTGACTTTTCCTTGGCCAGTACCCAGGGTTTGGTCTCGTCCACATATTTATTGGCCCAGCGGACGATTTCCCATATCTTTTCCAGCGCAATGCTGAAATGGAGATGTTCCATATTGTCCATGATGGCAGTCTGGAGTGATGCCAGGAGTTTCTTGAGCGGCTCAGTAGCCGGGTCCACATTGGCTGGAGCAGGTATCTTGCCTGCATAGTATTTTTCCATCATGGCCACGGTTCTCATGACCAGGTTGCCCAGGTCGTTGCCCAGCTCACTATGATAGCGGCTGGATAGGGCGGTGAACGAGAAATCGCCGTCCTGGCCAAAGGGTATTTCCCTGAGCATAAAATACCGCATCCCGTCCACGCCGAATTTAGCAATTACGTCGCGCGGGTAAATTACATTGCCTTTTGATTTGGATATCTTATCGGAATTCATGGTCCAATAGCCGTGGGAGAATATCCTGCGGGGCGGCTCTAATCCGGCCGACATGAGCATACAGGGCCAGATAACCGAATGGAACCAGAGGATATCCTTGGCAATTAGATGAACATCAGCCGGCCAGAACTTTTTGTAACCATCGTCCGGATAGCCGATGCCGGAGAGATAATTGGTCAGGGCGTCAAACCAGACCCAGATGATATGTTTGGAATCCATCGGCATGGTGATGCCCCAGTCAAACGATGCCCGGCTGATGCTGACATCCTCCAGTCCCATCTCCACCCGGGACAGGACCTCGTTGTATCTTGAGGTTGGTTCGATAAAATCCTTGCGCTCCTTGAGCAGGGCCAGCATCTTATCCTGGTATTTGCTTAACTTGAAGAAGTAATTCTCTTCCTCGAAGAATTCGGTTGGACGCTGGCAGACCGGGCATTTCTTATCCGGCGATTCCTTTAAGGTGATGTATCTTTCGCAGGCCGTGCAATACCAGCCGGAATATTTTCCCTTGTAGATGTCGCCGGAATCGGATATTTTGGTAAAGAGTGCCTGGACTGCTTTTCCATGCCGTTCATCCGTGGTTCGGATGAAGTGGTCGTATTTTATATTCAGTTCCTCCCAGGTCTTCTTATACTGGGTGACAATTCCGTCCACGAATTCCTTGGGTTTCAGTCCGGCCGCCGTGGCCGAACGCAGGATTTTCTGGCCGTGTTCGTCCGTGCCGGTCAGGTAAAACACCTCAAAGCCGCATAATTTCTTATAACGGGCCATCACGTCAGCCGCAATGGTGGTATATGCCGTTCCGATATGCGGTTCGGCATTGACATAATATATCGGCGTGGTGATGTAATACTTATTGCTCACCCCGTTAGAAACAGGTCGTCCTACTGCAATTTCGGGACGACCGTTTTTATCGCTGTTAGTTTTATCAGTCATACTTTTATCTGATTTATGTGTTAACTCTTTATTGCATTAATCGTTTCTAACGGGGCTCATGGTCTTCTTTATCTTCCTCCGGCTCCACCTTCAGGGTCGGTTCCTTGACCACGCCCAGAATCTCCGAGGCGTTTACCTTAACCCTGGTCCGGCCTTCTTCCAGTTCCACGATGACCTTTTTGGCCATGACTTCCAGGTCCACCACCTCGCCGATGCCTTGGGGCGTCCTGACCGTGGTGCCCCGGCGGGGCAGGGATTTGCGGATTTCGGTGTAATTGGCATCCTCATAACGCAGGCAGCACATCAGCCGGCCGCACAGGCCGGAGATTTTCAGCGGGTCGAGCGTGGCCTTCTGGTTCTTGGCCATCTTCATGGTTACCGCGCCCATCTCTTTGACAAACCCCCGGCAGCATAATTCATAACCGCAATGTCCGATGTCGGAAATCAGCCGGGCCTCGTCCCGGGCGCCGATCTGTTTCATCTCTATCCGGGTCTTGTATTCCTGGCCCAGCTCCTTGACCAGTTCCCGGAAATCAATCTTGCCCTTGGAAATGAAATAGAAGATGACCTTCTCGCCCCCGAAGAGATATTCCACCAGCGAAAGTTTCATATCCAGTCCCAGGGCTTCTATCTTTTCCCTGGTCCGGGTCATTATCTGGGGAATCCGTTCCTTGTTTATCTTGTCCAGTTCCTTGAGGTCTTCCGGCGTCATCTTGCGCAGGACGGTCCAGATATTGCCGGCATCCTCGCCCGGCTTTAATTCCTGCGGGATTGAGGACACCGCGCCGATTTCCGTGCCGCTGTCGGTCCGGACCACGCACTTGTCGCCCTTCTTCAGGTCGGTTCCGGCATACTTGAAATTAGCCACGGACCGGGATACGCCATAACGAACGGTCAATAGGTTCATATTTTATTCCAATCTTAAGCTACGCCGGCCGGAACGAATAAACTCTCCACTACCAGACTGTAATTGGCATTGAGCCGGATATACCGTTCTGATTTCAGGAGCCGCTCCAGCAGGCGCTCTGTCTGCTTATAGTTATAACGCCTTTGATACTGTTTTGTTTCTGAAATTCTATCTTTATTTAACAATTTATTGTCAGGTAGGCCGTGATGCAGCCACAGGGCGTCACGGACAAACAGCCCGATAATCTTCAGCTGCCAGATAATTTCCAGGCGCAGGCCCTCGTTATCCTCGCTGTTCTTCCTGGCGTAATTGATGATATCCTTGGTCAGCCGCTCCGAATCATCGCGCGCCAGGCCCGTGATAAGATGCTCCCTTTGCTCCAGCAGGCCCTGGGCCTGGAGTTTGCAGGCGTCTCCGATACTGCCGTCTGCCAGATGGCTCAGCAGCAGGGCGTCATCTCGTTTTATCTTGAGATGCTCTTCCAGATATTTTATCACCAGCGATTGTTCTATCGGGTAGAACCTGATGACCTGGCAGCGTGAGATGACCGTCTGGGGCAGTGAGGCCAGGTTGGAGGCGACCAGGATTATGACCGTATCCTTGACCGGCTCTTCCAGCGTTTTCAGGAAGGCATTGAACGCCTCCTCACTCATCCGTTCCGCCTGGTTGACGATAAACACCCGGTGCGTCCGGGAAAATGGCATCAGCATCAGCTCCTTTTCAATCTCGCGCACCGCTTCAATCTTTATTTCTTTGCTGCCTTTTTCCACCTCGGTGATTCTCAGGTTCGGGTGGCAGTTCTTGTCAATCCATTTGCAGGCCCGGCATGAGTCATTCCCCTTTTGCGTCCAGTCAGTGTTCTTGGTTTCACACATTAAGACCTTGGCCAGGGTCTTGGCGAACCGGAACTTGCCCGTGCCGGACGGGCCGGTAAGGATGTAGGCGTGGCTCAACCGGTTGGACTCCAGCACCTGCCGGAATGTATTCACCGCCGCCGGCTGTCCGATAATATCGTTAAAGAACATATAAATAGCGTATAGCGTAGGGCGTATAGCGTAGAGTGTATCTCTCTATGCTTTGATAATCTTTCTTATCATCGCCTGTATTTCCTCGATACTCCTGGTGCCATCAATCAGGCGGTATTTTCTTTTATCCGACTGCACCAGCTTGATGAATCCCTGCCTGACCTTCTTGTGGAACAGCAATGCCTTCTGCTCCATCCGGTCGTGAGAGGCGCGGCTGTTCCTGATTCGTTCGAATCCCTTTTCCGGCGGGACATCAAGGATGATGGTCACATCGGGTATAAAATTACCGCTGACCTCAGCCCAGATTTTCCGTATTTTATCAGCGCCGATATGTCCGGCATAGCCCTGATAGACAATGGTCGAGGACAGGAACCGGTCGCAGATGACGGTGATGTTCTTCTTAAGTGCCGGCCTGATAATCTGGTCCACCAACTGGGCCCGGCTGGCAAAGTAGAGGAACAGTTCGGTCAGGGGGGTCATCTCTTTATAACGGGGATTAAGCAGGATTTTACGGATGCCCTCGCTGATAGTGGTGGAGCCCGGGTCGCGGACCACCAATATTTTCTTATTGCGCTGTTGTAAATAACGTGCGAGCAACTTGATTTGGGTGGATTTCCCGCATCCGTCCGGTCCGTCAATGACGATGAACCCAGCTCTTGCCCCGAAATAATCGGGACTTCGTTTCGACTTCGCACGCAAGGGCTGGGTAAACCTGTCACTTTTCATAGAACGGATTATATGAATTACGGGCCGGAGTTCAAGGAATATTCATAAAGTAAATCCCCTCTTAGAGCCAGTAGGCGCGTGAGCAACATACTGGCTCTTAGACTACTGGGTCATTCACTTTTATTCCGGTCAGGCATATCCTAACCTTTCCTCATCTTTCTCTCTATAATATAGTGATAAAAAAACAGAAAAGGTGACAAGAAATCGTGATGAAATCTGAAAATATTTCAGTAAATTACCTTAACCTGTTATCAGGCTGGTAATTACGTCAAGGACAGAATCCGCCTAAATCTTAGAGGGGGGAGGGGGTACCCTACCCCCTCCGGTCTGTTGGCACAACATATACTCTAAGCCGGCATCACGGCTACTGCAAGCCGAGACATCGTATACTACAAGCCAAGCCGGCTGATACTATATGCCGGCTCGGCGTATAGTGCGAGTAAATCCGGCTGGTACTGCATGCCGGATTGGCTGGTAGTATATGTCATCCAACGGTATACTACATGCTAACTTGGCTGGTAGTGCGAGCGAAATGGCCGGATACTACATGCCGACCCGGCTGGTAGTATATGTCATCTGACGGTATACTACATGCGAACTCGGCTGGTACTATAAGCCAGTCCGGCGGATACTACAAGGCAGACCGGATAGTGGTATGATATACCATTCCGGCACTATTTTGCCTTTTCTATGGTCTTTGGGGTTTGGTCTTCCGGGAATATTTTGTTTACCCATTTCTGCCATTCGGGATAGTCCTTGTCGTTCTCAAAACGTTTGGAGAGCGATTGGGCGGCTTTCTTAAGATTATCCTTAAGAGTCGGGACCTTCTTAAATAACAGGGAATCTATCGGCGTAGGAGAATTAAATTCCTGCCATTTCTCATCTGCCCACACCGCATCTGTAGGTCGATGGTCACTTGGGTCGTAGGTAAACATTCCGATTAGCCGCAGATATTTAAGACCTTCTGTTATGGTTGTTACTTCAGATAACTTTTTGCTGGCAATGTCAATCAATATCTGTTTCTGAGAGTCGTTTAGAATCCATCTACCCATAACTACTTTGCTCCCTGCACCGACTGTAGATATTCCAAAATTCTCGGGCATGTCCATCTGGTGATTCAATTCGTATAACACATAAAGCGAAAATCCATAGGATAGAAATTTACGGTTTGCCATTATGGGGTTGTCATCGGACAGGCATTTTATTAACTCAATCATCTCAGAGATATTGCCCAATGATTGACATCTTCTAAAGAAGTAGCTCAATAAGTCACTGTCATTGGAATTGGTTAATAAATCTTGCTTCTCTACCAGAAAAGCATCTCGCATATATCTGGATTCCTTAAACCACGAGTTCTTTATTGATGTAATTGCCTGCAAGGAAATAATTTCCTGTCCCTCCCATAATGAAAAGATGATTTGGTAATCATTCTCTTTCTTATTACCGAATAGTATCAGTTTCTGATTTTTATTATCAACCGGTGGAACGAGTGGGATGGCTATAGGAACCCTTGAGGATCGCCAGTAACTGAAAAATGAATTATCATAATACGGTTTATCAAAATCAGGCGGGTCAACCACTCGGCTAATCAGGATTTCTTTTTCCTGGATATCTCCGAAAATGACGGAATGAATCTTGATTCTTTCATCCACCTTCCGTTTTTCCCAAAGGTCATATCCACACTTATGAGTCTTAATTCCAGAAAGACTACTTTCCACGCTGGCAGTATCAACTTTGGGTTTTGGGGCTACTGGTTCTTGTTTCAATATTTCCCTATCCGCAATGACACAGAAATCTGCGTTTGATAGGCAATGTTCTATACCACGCCACTCACATCTCAGGAAGAATAACGCTTCCTCTTTAGGATAGACGGTGCATTGTTTAAAGTCCTGACAGATATCAGCAGTGGTTACCTGACCAACCGGCGATGAGGTGTGGGCGCAGGATGGCATAACAATAATAAAAATACCTGTAACAATAACTTCGTATGTTAGTCGCCACATCTTTTTCATAGCGTCTACTGGGTTTTTGTCCAACTATTGTCTTTATTAATAAAATCTTTTGCTAATGGTGGCCCAACAGATGGCGTTACTCCCGTTCTTTCTGTGCCTGCACTGTTTTCACCCTCATCTTGAGATGGGTCGTGAACTATACCCGTGTCATCTTGTTTAGTCGCTTGACCGGTTGCACTATTATATTTTATATGCTGAATATGTCTCCATTTCCACCAGTATAAATACCTGATTTCTCCCGTAATCGTATTCTTGGCAATGAACCAGGTAATAAAAATATCTTCAGTATACATTTCACTTAATGTTCCGTTACTATCTTGAGTGTCTATCCAGATTCCTGGTTCATCCCCAAATGGACTAGCCTTAGTTTGTCCATCCGCGCTAAAAGAGGTTGTTCCGTAATGAGTCATAGGAACGCCAAGTCCAAAATGGTCTAATGCCGGGACAAGGTTAGGATTGAGTTGCTTTTCTACCGTAACTGATGGAGTCGGTGGTGAATAAACATAGCGTTTAGTAGACGATATGACATTTTGCAAGAAGCCTAATTGCCATGCATCTATATACGCCTGAGGAACCGGAGTTGAATCCATAGTTAAGTGAATAGTTGCACTTCCAGAGATAGCGATAGGAGGGCCGTTTATTGTAACCCGGGTTGGACTAATGGTTGTATCTGTAATTACTTCTGCTAATCTATATCCCGGTCTAAATATTTGCGTTGTACCAAAAGTAGTTGAAATGGCCGGTGCTGTATGAACAACCGGAACACCGGTTTCTTTGGTTGGTGTTACACTCACCTCTATGTTGATTGCAACACTTGATTGTTTAGCATGTACTGTGAAAGTCCGTGTTGCCGGGCCAGATGGTGAAGTTGTTCCTGATGTATCGCCCTGGATATCTACATCTGAACTATCGGTTGCCGTAACACCCCAGGTTCCGCTGATAGGCGGCAGTATCACGGTGAATGTAACAGGCATACAGACCGGTAAAAAGGGATGCGGAGGTGATTTTCCGTCCGGTCCTTTTATTTCTGCTCTGTAAACACTTACGGTCCCACCTTCTTGCTTTAATTCCGCTGCCGCCTGTTGTTCAACTCCCTTACCAGCCTGGGCGTCAACCTCTTTTATGAATGCCTGCATCTTATTTTGGTAGGCATTCCAGTCACCTCGCATCATTGCATCATGGGCTGATTGTAATTTTGATACGAGGGAATTATATATCCCATAATTCTTAATCTGTCCGTTTTGGTAATAGTGCTTGAGCGAATCCATAATATAACCAGTCGTAAGTTGCATAGTATCGCCATAGGTCTCTTGAGAATAGTCGCTGGTATTTCCTGTTTTATGTGCCTGAACCCGGTAATTATATCTGGTATTTTGTTCCAAGCCGGTATCTGAATAAGAGGTCACGCCATAACCAACCGTAGCTATTGGAATGAACTTGTGATAGACATCCATACGCTCTATTGTAAAACCCTCTGCGGCAGGTGAGTTATTCGTCCAACTAATGTCCACCTGTGCGGTAGAGGCGGAATGAACTGAAAGATTTGACGGCGCCTCCAACCACGTCAAAGCGTCATGTTCATTGGAATAATCACTGTGGCCAGCTTCATTGTAACACTGGACGCGGTAGGTGTATGTCGTATCCTGGATGAGACCGGTATCCGAGAAATTAATCTGCAAACCAGGTGTTTCACTATCTGAGAGTAAAGAAACCCAGGCAATTGGTGCATAGTTGTGATAATTATCCTTACGTTCTACCACATACTCTTTGGCATTCGTTGCATTATGCTGCCAGGTGAGATTTATTTGGGATGACGAGACTGCGGTCGCCACCAAATTACTCGGAGCGGCCGGCGCAGGAAGCGGAAGTAACCGGACACTTGACTTGAGATATGAATCCAAATGATTCCAACCCCAGCCATATCCAATCGGGCGATCAGGCGAGCCGTCCGCAAAGGCATGAAATATCGCGGCACTGCGGCTTAACAACCTGAAACCCAGCCGTAAAGGC